>NZ_JAUBTI010000071.1:0-36162 GCF_036702415.1 Microcoleus sp. D3_18a_C4
CTCCGGTGACAACTCCGACTCCGGTGACAACTCCGACTCCGGTGACAACTCCGACTCCGGTGACAACTCCGACTCCGGTGACAACTCCGACTCCGGTGACAACTCCGACTCCGGTGACAACTCCGACTCCGGTGACAACTCCGACTCCGGTGACAACTCCGACTCCGGTGACAACTCCGACTCCGGTGACAACTCCGACTCCGATTACGACTCCGACTCCTGTTACGACTCCGACTCCGGTGACAACACCAACTCCGGCTACGACTCCGACACCACAGCCCGCATCCTTCGATGAAAAGTTCTACCTTGTCAATAATTACGATGCTGCTAACGCAATTTTGACTGGGCAAACAAAAACAGCTTGGGAACATTACCAAACTGTCGGCAAAGCTCAAAATCGTGCTAGTGCTCCGTCTCAGGTAAGCACTTTCAACATCACATTTGACTATCGGTTTGATACCAATGGATTCTTCAGTGACCCCATCAATGGCCCCAACCGCAAAGCTACTTTAGAAGCAGCAGCAGACTACTGGGAAGCCGTTATCCAAGATGAATTTCCCAATGTTCCTGCCGGCACCGAGTTCTGGATTAAAAATCCTCAAACTGGACAAAAAGATAAGGTTGTTTTAAATCAGGACATTGACGATCTTGCGATATTTGTGGGTGCTCGACCTTTAAGTGGCTCTGTTGGAGAAACACAAGGCGAGGGTGCTGGTTATCAAGATGCAACGAATTTTTCCTATGTTTTATCTGATCGGATCAATGGGGTGAATTATGAACCCTATGCAAGCACCATGTCATTTGCTTCTAACCTCTCGTATAGCGTCGAGCCAAACATTTTCGACTTGAGTGCTACTCCGAGCGAACAAGGCAATGATGCCAGCTTGTTTATTACTGCTGTCCATGAGATAGCACACGCTTTAGGGATTGGTCTTTCACCAGCTTTCCGTGCAAGAACAGTTGGAGCCTCTTTTGACGGTTCCAATGCCAGATCTGCTAATGCAGGCAATCCTATTCCTCTTAGAGCCGACTTGGGACATCCAGCTAGTATTGTTAGTAAAGGTGGTTTGCCATCTCTTCTTGGTGATGGCGGTGGTGCAACCTATATCCCCACTAAAGTTGATTTAGCATTGCTTGCAGATGTTGGTTACAAATTCCAAGGATTTACCGTTCAAGATTCAACGCCAACCACTGCAACTGAGGGAGATAATAAAGTCCTTGGTACAGATTTGGGTGATACTCTCAACGGTTTAGGGGGTAACGACATCATCAACGGTGTAGCTGGCAATGATACCTTGATTGGAGGTGCTGGTAACGATGTACTTAACGGCGGCGGTGGCAATGATACGCTGATTGGTGGTCTTGGCGAGGATGCCCTGACAGGAGGCCCTGGCAGCGATATGTTTATTTTTGATGTCGCAAGCGGTAAAGATGGGATAGGGGATTTTACGGTAGCTGATGACAAAATACAGTTGGCCGCTAGCTATGGATTTAAGGACGGAGCTACTGTTTTAAGCGCACCTGGAAACTTCTTCAACGGCACAGTAAACGATGTCAATGGCAATCCCGATCCCGGTAAACGCTTTGCTCAAATCACTCTCGGCTCTAATTCGGGGAATGTTATTACGATCGTTTACGATAATAATTCCCTGACGGCAGCGAATTTCATCATTCTCTAAATCTAATCATCAGATAGGTTTGCGATCGAGGCGATCGCCCTTACCAAAAAAGGGCGATCGCCTTTATTTATCTTGTCTTAAACACTGGCATAATGTTTAGCGATTAACTCTCTAACTAACGGTAATAACTCCAAAGGAACTTGAACTCTTTATTATCAAACGCTGCTTCATCTTCTGCTACCGCTTCATCTTCTGACTGTCGATTCAGGGATATGAACAATCAAGTCGGACAAATTCGCGATCGCCCCATCGAGCAAGTGAGCGCGATCGCTCTTCTTCCCTCCACGTTTATCTGCGGTAAAAAAAGAGCGATCGCTTTTTTGGGGAGGGGCGATCGCCTTTCTGGATGGGAAGGGCGATCGTTAGTCTTAAATAAACTCCACACGCCCTGTCAGATCGTCCAACTCAAGATACTCCCAAATCATTACCAAACTTCTCAAAATTTCTCCAATAGAGCGACTATTTTTATGACAGTAAATAATCCCATTATGAGGTAATCCAGCTTCATTTATCCTTAAAAAATCTGCATCTTGAGTAAAAATTACTCTCCCTTCGGCCATCGCAAATTCTACATGAAGTTCATCAGGCTTTCCCAATAAGCCTGCTTCAGTTGTAGTCGTCACATTAATCCCATACCTTCGCAGGCCAATCGCAATAGCATTACTTACATTTTCATCCAAATGAAAGTTAAGAGTTCTTGACATTTAGGCTTTTTAATTTTTGCTGAAGGATAGAAGGATTTTGGGCTTGCAACCCCCGAACAAAGGTTTCATCTTCTCTAATTTGTGTCCTAATTTCTTCACGATGATCGTGATAATAAGTCAAAGCTGCATAAACATCAGCTAGAGTAATTGAAGGATAATGGTAAATAATCTCCTCTGGTGACATTCCCATTTCCTCATGCCAAATTACCACATCTTGTACCTTAATTCGATGTCCAGTAATGCAAGGTTGCCCACCGCAAAAACCGGGATTAATTGTAATATGTTCAGAAATTATGCTTACCATAAATTAGCCTCTGAGTCAGTTTTGTTAGTTCATCTGATAAGTAGATTTTACCAGTCAAAAATCAGAGAATTAGATACTTATTTTACATGAAACAAACTCGGATGTCAAGCGATATCAAAGGTTTTGGTATTGTCGTTCAGGCTCAGGCGTTGCATTGCCCAAATTGAGTTATCGATCGCATCAAAGATTGTCGTGGGGAATGCGAGAGACCCTACAGATATTGTGGGTATCTCGCTTTTCTTTTGCGAGGTGCGATCTCCCTTCATCCCTCCACTTTTATCTGTGGGGAAAAAGTGCGAGATCCTTTCTGATGGCAAGGGCGATCGTCTTTATTTATCTTGCCCTAAACACTGGCATAACGAAAGGATTACTGTAGAACAAGGCAGAATCTATCTCGGATTACAAATTTTGACAACCGCTACTTTCTGGAATATAATTAAAGTGTTCCCGTCCCCTTGCCACAATTTTAATGTCTGCTTATGCCCAAAAAGATTCGAGAACTCAAAAGCCTGCTGCTAAAAGCTGGGTTCACTTATCGTTCGGCAAAAGGCAGTCATACCAGATGGGTTCATCCTTTACTACTATCATGAACCAATTACCATCGCTGGAAATGACGGCGATGATGCGAAACTGTATTTAGAGAAAGAAGTTAACTGAAAGCTAGGAATATTGAAAGCAATTCAAGAAGAGGAATCTGAATTATGAAATTACCTTATATAATTGTTATTCAATGGTCTGATGAAGATAACTGCTACCTAGTTCACTTACCTGATTTTCCATCCCAGCAGTTCCACACTCACGGAGATACCTACGAAGAAGCTTTGAAGAATGCAGTAGAGGTTTTAGAGCTTTTAGTTAAAGAATATGAGGTAGACGGTAAATCTCTCCCAAAACCTAAAACCATAGCAGAAAACCTTCTATTTGCTTGAACCGAGGTTTGAAGCGAGATCCCTTCTCCAATCCACATTAAATTATGTCATCACTAATCCTAATTCGCATTTTCATAGCAACCGCAGCCCTTTTCGGAGGTTTATCCGTTGCAGGCGGTGCTTTCGCCTCCCACGCTTTGAAAAATCAATTGACCGATCGAGCTTTAGCAATTTTTGAGACCGGCGCCCGATATCAAATGTACCATGCCCTGGCTCTATTACTCGTCGCTTTACTCTTGAGCCGCGCCCAAGAGTCTCAAACCTTTTTTGCAGTGGCTGGATGGGCTTTTATTGCCGGCACAATCATCTTTTCAGGCAGTTTGTACGCCCTGAGTTTGAGCGACATCAAATGGCTGGGTGCAATTACGCCACTGGGGGGAGTTGCTTTTATTGCCGGTTGGGGATGTTTGGCAGTGGCAGCTTTTAGTTTTAAATAGGCAATTGGTAAATGTTGAGACAATTTCCAATTCCCAATTCCCAATTCCCAATTCCCAATTCCCAATTCCCAATTCCCAATTACCTAATTTTCAAACACATCGCTGGAAAACATCTCAGTCAAAGTACGCAAGTAAGGTACAAATACCGTTAAATCTTCAGCAGGAAGCCGATCGCATATTTCCCAAAATAAAATCAGCAGCATATCCTGCACTAACTCCCAACTTACATGAAGTTTGGGGTACAACATCACGCAAATTGGAAACAATTCTTGCTGTACCGGGCGAATACTACCTTCCAAAACGCACCAGCACAAATAGCTTTGAAAAATCTCCACATCCCGGATACCAGAATTTTTTACCTCCCGATCGCTCAAATACCCGCTGCTGCTGCGGTATCCTTGATGCTGGGCACTAGCTCGATCGTACACTGCACTAGCAATCTGAGTCGTGTGCTGCAACAAATGCTGAACGGCTAATAGAGCTCTTGAATTCGGGGGCTGATTCGCCGCAGCCTCGTTAATCTCTCCGTAGGGAATGTGCAGATAGTCGTCTACAACTTTTAAGTAGGGTGCAAATTCCGCTCGCTCTGACTCCGAAAGACATCCTAACAAGATTTTGCTAGTATATTGAAACTGCATTGTCACAAATCCCAGCACTAACGGATCTGTCTCTGAGTATTTTCGCCTCACTTTGATAATATCTTTTCCCACCAGCACTGACAAGCGGAAAACAGGTTCTCTATCCGCATAAGCGTCTATTGCTTTCCGATATAAGGTGCGAGAATCGGCGGCAATTTCTAAAGAATTAATTAAACTTGGATCGATCGCGTGCCGCTCTATTTGTTTCCCTAAAAGAGCTTCTACTCTACTCCAAGCTATCTCGCTGGCTAATTTCAGGGTATCTGTCAATTTGTCAACTATTGGGGCCCTATTTCCCTCAAAATTAGTTAAATCGAGGCTGGGGAGAATTTGGCGTGGCCCTTGGTTCTCTCGTGTCGCAACTGTACTGTAATATTTTTTTGCCCAGCTAACTGCGAAGGAAGAAACGCTGACACCTTTAGCTTTTGGGAGTTGGTCAGTGTCGGGTCCGGTAATACCTTGGGACGCCTGAATTGCGCCCTGTTGAAGTTGGTCGGCTGCTGGTAAAGATTTTGAAGATATTTGTGAAATACCCGTCATGATAAACCTCGTTTTTTTATTAAGTCGCACCCGATCGATTCCCCTAATTTTTAACGTTGTTAACTACAATTTTCTGCCTTTGTACGCTGACAGTCATCAGCCATTACGCTTAATGCTATAAGCCATTTGGCTTGACGGCCTGCATCTTTTATAAGTTGCACGTTAATAACGTTATTTATTGTGCGATCGATCACCATCACCCTGTGATCGCGCTCCTAATTTATTTTTTTGACCTATAAAGAGGACTCGACATAAATTTAATTGGTCTTAAAATCTGATAATTAAAGTCAACTCTGCCTCAAAAAAACTGCTGCTTGAAATACTTTATCTTTGTGTTGGAGCGATTTGGTCGATCGCCCTAATTTCTTAATGAAGCTAGGCTACAGCACGATCTAGGGGTGACTTTGGTTAATTTATTTCTATAGCTGAATTAGAAATGTATTGTGAGTCTGGCGATTGTTAGTAAACTCTAACAAATTTAATAATCGGCTTTTCTAAATAAAAAATTAAATTTGAGATGAGAATCAGATTTATGTGCATTTCGTTAAGGCTATTGCCAGGGCTGTTTTTTGCGATCGGTTTTTTAGCTGCGCCGTGAAGCGAAGCTATCCCGTAGCGAATCGCCCGCAATTGATCGTCGTCCCTTCGATCGGCAAACTACCCTTCAAAACCGGAATTAGCGCCTGACTAGCCCCATCCCTCCCACATTTTGCCCACTCTGACTTGTTCGAGTCCTCTGTCGGAGGCCCAAGCCTGTCCCTACAACGATAGGATTAGGTTGATGCGGGCCCCACGGGCGATCGCTCCTCACAAACAGCACGGCCAGTATGTCTTTAAGGCTATGGCTTCGGGTAGGATTAGTAGGACGAGAGGAAGTGGATAAAATGAGCGCTAGCAGCAATTCAACAGAAATTAAGTTCGGAACCGATGGGTGGCGGGGACTGATTGCCCATGACTTTACTTTTGCCAACGTGCGAAAAGTCACCCGTGCGATCGCCAGTTACCTAGAAACCGCTTACACCAAAGACCGCCCAGTTCTAGTCTCCTACGATACCCGCTTTCTGGCAGACGAGTTCGCCCGCACCTCGGCGGAAGTATTGGCAGATTTGGGATGGACGGTGAAAGTGGTCGATCGAGATTGCCCCACACCAGTCATCGCCTACAGCGCCAAGCATCTCAACTCCGCAGGAGCCCTGATGTTCACGGCTTCGCACAACCCCGCACCTTACTGCGGCATCAAATACATCCCCGACTACGCGGGCCCGGCTACCCCGGAAATTACTGATACCATTGTGGCAAATATTGCTGGTGCTTCTGATGCCCCAGCCAAAGGCAGCCACAACGATAAAATATCCAGTTTTGACCCGAAACCCGAATATCTGAAGTTTCTTTATACTTTGATCGATGTGGAGCGGATTCGCTCTGCTAAGTTGAAGGTGAAGTACGACGCTCTCTACTCGACTTCTCGCGGCTATCTCGATGGGGTTTTGGAACACTGCGGCTGCGAAGTCGAAAGTTTTCACACCTACCGCGACGTGCTGTTTGGTGGCGGAATGCCCGAACCCAAGGGGGAACAGTTAGTTGAGTTGGTGGAAGCTGTTAAGAAGGATTCGGCGGATTTGGGTTTAGCTACCGATGGCGACAGCGATCGCTTTGGTATTGTTGACGAGTTGGGAAATGTCTTGACTCCAAATACTGTGCTGTTGCTGCTGGCGCGTCACTTGGTTAAGAATAAAGGATTGACTGGGGCGATCGTCCGTACAGTCGCAACTACCCACTTGCTGGACAATTTGGCCGCCAAGTACGGTTTAACAATCTACGAAACCGCAGTCGGTTTTAAATACATCGGCGAAAAAATGCGGGAAACTGCGGTGCTCATCGGTGGCGAAGAATCTGGCGGTTTGAGCGTTTTGGGTCACATTCCTGAAAAAGACGGGATTTTGGCTGATATGCTAGTTGCTGAGGCGATCGCCTATGAAGGCAAACCGCTTTCTCAGCTAGTCGAAGAAGCCATTAAAGAAGCCGACGGCCCCCTGTACAACAAACGTTTGGACTTGCACCTAGAAGAAGCCCACAAAGCAGCCGTTTTGGAATCTTTTACCAAGAATCCCCCCACAGAAGTAGCAGGTATCGCCGTTAAGGAAATCGGCCGCAAAGACGGGATTAAACTTTATCTTGAAGACGGTGGCTGGGTACTGCTGCGGCCTTCGGGAACCGAACCCTTGATGCGCGTTTACATGGAAACCAATTCTGTGGAAAAAGAAAGCCAAGTTGCCCAACACATGGAAAAGGTAATTTCCCAATTAGAACCTGTTTAAGTTTCTACCTATTCTAACGGGGGGTTTTTCCCCTAGCGCTTGGGATTGTGAGGTGCGCCGAAGCGCACCTTACGTATTTTTTATAACTCTGGCAAAGCCTCTGAACATTAATCATCGATACTGCTGAGCCAGTTATATATTTGCAATACACTGGGATTTGTTAAAGTTTGGGATTTGTAAATTTATCTATTTATTTTTAATTTTTAATTAATTTAAAAAATTCCTAAATTTTTTCCGAATCTACTTGACTTTTATCCAGATAAAATTGTATATTATTAAATAATGGGGTGTTTGCAAAAATAAAATTTTCACACATATTTCGATTATAAAACAATTATACCAGTTAAATTACTAGCCTGTCAACCCGTTTATGAAAACAATTCCTCTGCTCGCCATTAGTTTTTTAGTAGCAATTTTAGTCAGCGCGATCGGCATTATCTCAGTGCAGAACGCCGCCCCAGTATCCTTAAACTTTATCTTTTTTCAATCGATACAAATGCCCGTAGGAGTAGTATTGGCAATGAGCCTGAGTGCAGGACTGATCGGAGGTGCGCTACTGCAACCGCTGTGGAACCTTTCAGATTCCCAAAACTCGCGTCCTAAATTTCCGGCAAATCCAGAAGAATCCGACACCGTACAATATTAAATAGATTTGATCCCTTATAGGGAATATACCTGACCGTCAATCAGCAGCCGAGTAATTCCCTTAGCTCGCAAATAAGGCGCTGCTTTTTGCAGCATACTGCTGTCAGGAATCTTGAAAACCCTTTGATTGCGAGTAGCAAATCGGCGGGCCACTCGGTGATTGTCAAACACTGCCAGAGTTTTCTCGCGAATTTCCGCCGCCGGAATTTGGCCGAGGTCGCCAAAAGCTTTTAGAGGTCTGGTGATTAACTCTGCCGCCCGATCGACCACCAAATAACAAATTTTGGGCAGAGATGCTTCGCTTAAAGGCAAAACTTGAATTAGTCCTGTACCCCGAAGCTCGTTAGCGAAGCCCTCGAAGAGGATCGACTCCCCTGACGATATTGAACCCAGCAGACGGCCTTCAAATAGAGAGTCTTCATCGTCTAAATCTTCGTCGAAGTCGTCATCTAAATCATCCTCATCCTCATCCTCATCCTCGTCATCTTCCTCGAAATCGCTAAAATCTTCACCTGCCAGCAGCCCGGATGCTGGCAGCATTGCCTTTAGTTCACCAGTTACAACAGCGCGGTGGCTGCGATCGGCAGTGGCTGCTTGGGCATTTGGCACATCAGAAACATCCAAATCCGACTCTACATTCCCTCGAATTTCGAGTTCTGCAACTGGTTCAGGGACTGATCCAGAACGCTTTCGGATCGTCGGTCTCGAATTTGCGGCTGACTGCAGGAGGGGGACTGACTCCGACAGGGGGACACCTACAGGATCGATTTCGCCATCTGCCGACGGCTCAGTAGTCCTCTCTGTCGGTTCAGAAACACTGGTGCTAGAGGACAAACGCTTTTGTTTTTGCTGCACTAGAAATTCGTATTCCGGCCCCGACAAAGCCCCCTGAATGATGCGCCTCACAGTCGAACTGCTCACTCCGTAGCGCTTTGCCAGAGTGATAGTATTCTCGTTTGACTGTCGGTACAGCCTGATGAGTTCGCGTTTGTCTGAATCGGAGAGTTTTGTAGGCGTCATGCCAAGTTTTCCAGCAAAAAGACTTGATACTCCCGACTGATGAATCAGGGGGATTCTTGACTAAGACCATAAAGGGACTTTCAAAGGCGTTATCAATGCGCCTCTACTGACTTCTTTGAGACAAAGCCCCAAAGTTGCCGCTACTTTTCTACCGATATTGCCTGCCCCATTGCAATCAGCATTAATCAACAAACCTTCAAGAGTACGGTACAATCCGCGCTTAATTCTTTGACCGCAAGGTTGCCACCCTTCTGGTTTTTCGCAGAATTTAGGTAGCAAATCAAGATCGATAAAGGAAGCCTTCGACGTATACGACTCTTCGGTTTCCACAAACCGAATCCCGTACTGCTCGCATAACTGAGCAATACGGGATTTTAGCCGGCCAGTTGGAATCTGAACAAAATTTTGATTAGTTTTATTTCCTAAACTAATACCATTTTTCATGACAGCATTCCAGCCGAATACTACAGTACCAATTTTATTGAGCAAGCAATGATTTATTACTTTTCGAGCTGCTTTGTTGACAGCATCCCGCATGGTGCGATTGCGATTCTCAGTTAAACCCTCCAATCGTTTTGACCAGTAACCATTCGCTTTCCCTGACATCAAAAACGCAACACGCTTGTTATATCCTTGATTGATGGACTTCAGATGTCGTCCGTCAATTATTAAGCTAGTCCCCACATTGCTGATACAAGTCAACCAATTGTTCATCCCGTGGTCGATCATCAAGACCTTGGATTGGTCTACCTCTACTTGGACATCTTTCAGTTTGTAAATCAACTCTAAATAGAAGGCACCGTTTCGAGGTAGAATCCTATATTCTCTGATTGCTTTGTAGTCGAGATTGGTAGGCTGAGGAAGATAGAAAGCATCCAAGCCGAACCAAGTTTTAACCTTGCTGCCCAATGGGAATCTCAGTAGTCCATCCTTAAGCCGGACAGAGCGACCTGTATAAGTCACTAAAGCTAGACCGCCTTGTCGATAATTCGGTAATCTAGGTCTTTGGGTTACAGTGCCTTTGCGAATTCCTCTCAGTAGTCCAATGTAGGATTTAAAAGACTCAGCGACGGTAGTTAAAATCTGTTGCGCGGTATCCGAATAAAATGCTTTGTAATGCAAGTTCTGGTTTTCTGTACCAAGCACTTTGTGCAACTGGGCCCTACTCGGTATCTTGCCTGTCTTGAAGTACATTTGGCGAGCATAATATATTCCGCAGTTCGTCAACTTTGACGACTCGCTACAAAGGAATTCTAGAATTGCTTTTAAGTCTGTATTGGGACTTATTAGATTTTGTTGGCATCCAAACATATTCTCTTTCCTCCTTGTTAAATTATACTATCATAGTAGGATTTCATCCTGTCAAAAATAAACAATATAATTCTGTTTATGTTCATGATTTGACCCCTGCTGTAGATCGATCTACAGCAGGGGTCAAATCTGTCGTAGCCTATCTTCTGCTATGAAGGAATTAATTGAGGATAAAGATGTTAGGCGACGGTCGTCGCTGCCACTTTCCTCCCCATGTCTAAAGCCAGGGCTTCTCGCTCGTTTTTTGGTGAAAAGACGCAGGCTAGCAGTCAGCGAACTGTGATTTTTCATTTTCGATTTCAAGCTCACAGATGCCGACAAGGGCAAAACAGCTTTCGCGTCCCCATCGCTTGCCAAAGCAACCCTAACCTCAAATCGCTAGGCGGCGCGACGACTGCGCCTGCTCTGGCGAGAACGGGTTGAGATGTCATGTTCCAAGATAGCTCCAATCCCAAACAGGATGGCACTGAAAACAAAAAAGACTTCCAGCAAACTGCCGCTTTGATAACTACCTTCAGCCTGAGTATCGCGCCATTTAAAGTACATATCTGCGATGTAAAGCGAAAAAGTTGCCGCCGCAATCATTCTCCAAGATTGGGAAAAACGTCCTCCCCAAAACGCCAGCAGCAATGCAGTAGCAATAATCAGCAGAAAAACGTCCCCGACGATGTAAAACAAATTGATTGCATAGGCGTAAGGCGACAGTTGCTTGTCAAGTGCTATTACCCATGCGGGAGTTTTACTTGGTTCTGCTGCTTCTTCTTCTTCTTCTTCTGCTTCGGGTGCGGATTTAGCAGCAGTCGCGGCTGTTCCTTTTACCTTTGAGTTGGACGAATTTTCTAAACCAGGCCCTTTTGCCCCAGGCGCGGGCGCAGAGCCTGTCACTACTTCCTGGGTGGCTGCTGGAGACATTCCTAGCTGTAGCTTCCAAGACTCAGGTGCAGCAACCCAGATAGCTACAGCAATCCCGAAGGCTGCAATTCCCGCTAACAAAGCCCACTGCCAAATTTCTAGATTCAGCCGTTTGGAAGTCACAGCGATCACCATGCCCCCAATCAGTACCACATAGCTGCCCAGATAAAAGGCATCTGCGGGGGACACGTCCGGGTCGGCCTCGAAATACAGTTCCCAAATGCCAAATAGCACACCGCCGATAAAATAGAACAGC
Organism: Microcoleus sp. D3_18a_C4; assembly: GCF_036702415.1. Classification (NCBI taxonomy): domain Bacteria; kingdom Bacillati; phylum Cyanobacteriota; class Cyanophyceae; order Oscillatoriales; family Microcoleaceae; genus Microcoleus; species Microcoleus sp. D3_18a_C4. The sequence goes on from NZ_JAUBTI010000071.1 coordinate 11,694, forward strand.
ATCCCCAGACCAATGCCCAGCCAGACGTTGCGCCCGCTGACCATGTGCGGGCTTTGCCAGTTTCTAAAACAAACTAATGCAGCTCCCAGGTATGCCCCGCATTCAAAAATATAAGTGCCGATCGAGTACCACAGAGGTAAACCCTCTTCTGCTGAGAGGGGGACGCTGAACAGCAAAAAGAACAGCAGCGCCATGACAGCCCAGACAATGCCCACAATCACTAGGGTCTGAGCTGACAGTAAAGATGAAGATGTAGATGACTTTTCTGAAGTGCTACTCATAGGGATTCCACGAGACCTAACTAGCGGTTGAACGCACCCCATCTCCATCTTTGATTGGAGATGAGGATTCTTTCGCCAAAAACCTTAAAAAACCTCGATCTGACGCTTCCGGGATAACTGGCGTCCTCAGTGTGTCGTCGGGGCTTTTGCCCTCGTACACTATAGAAAGACTAAGCAAGAATAATATCTATTTACTAATTCAATAAATTAGTCGTTAGTCGATCTTGTACCCGGAAATATAATGATAGACATACGGTAGATGTCTCCACCTTTAAGGTTTTTACAGTACCAAATCTATCTCTGAAATTATACCCTCAAAGGTTGAGGTATCTGTTTTTTGCTTTCCCACTCCCCTACTCATATCAATGATTCTAGGTGGGGAATGCGATCGAAACTTAGTTAAATTGCCAGACCATAGGTGGCATCCAAACCGAATCAACAATTTGGTTGGTCAATACAAGTTGGCAATCCAACCTGTATATCGCGTACCCCCTACAGTGCAATTATCTAAGATCCATTATCTCGACCCAATTGTCTGAGCAATTGTCACAGATTTTCTATCCTGCGATCCACAACTTGTTGAGGGCTGATTGTTTCAGCCAATCTAGAAACTGAGTCCGATCCGGTGCTGGCATATCTTGCAGCACATCGCTCACTCCCTCCGCGAAGTCCGTATTGCCAAAATATGATTTGCCCAAGCGGTGGAGTTCTTGCAATAAGGTCTTGAGATGCTGCTCTTGCCAAGGAGGCACCTTGTGATTTTGCAAGGGACTAACGGTTAGCCAGTTTTTTATCGCATCAGGGGAGTCTGCCTGGGGGAAGTTTCCCTGCTGAAATACCTTGGCGATATCTTTCTGAAACGATGTGGCTTGCCTTGCGCCTAAGAGGTCTTCTACATCGAAGTAAACAGCTTGGAGGAGCAGCAGACAAGCCTGCGCGAACAGTGGTGCTTTGGCTGCTTCATTCCCTGCCGGTTCTTCACCGGCAAGCTGATCTAAACGGACTTTTCCCCAGACGCTATATCTATCCGGCTCTTCTAGCAGAACACAGGCTTTGCCTCGGTTGTCGGTTAAGTCCCGCCACAAGGCTCTGGCGTCTTCTGCTTGCTTGCCGTTGAAGGCGCTGATCAGGCGAAAAGTCTGCCCCTGATAATTGAGAATGGGAATTTGTTGATCCCGTTTTGGGTGTTGAAAATTGGTTATTTCAACATCCTGCCGTTTCAGAATAAACATGACACTGCGATTTGACTCCTGTCATGGCCGAGGTGCTGTGCTTTTGACACTCCCGATGCCTAAAGGCGAAGGGATTCTTGATTCAGCGAGTCCACTTAAATTAGCAGGATTGCTCCCGATCACCCAGAGATGGTTCTGCTACACAAAACTTGGCTAAACTTATTTAAGTCTCACCATTCAATCAGGATTGCTCCTAAAGGGTCTGCTTCCTGTTTCACCCAAGGGAGTCGGCTCCCTCTTGTCCACAGGCGTTAATTCGGGTGGAGCAACGCCCTAATTGAGTTAATTTTAGTTGAAGCTTTTAGCCATGAGTCATCCAATATTTTCAACCAATTTAACGAAACGCGGACTCGCGTTCGACCTTGTAACAGGCTGGTCAGTTTTGACTTGCACGGTGGTTTACTCTCCCAGATAATTAAGCCTTTGTTTTCGGCACTGAGGTAATCATACCGCCCAGAATGTTAACCATTCAAGTTAAGTATGACTAATTTTAGTAAACTTTTTGGCTATGCAAGTCCAACTCCTCAAGCGTTCCGATACTTTTTTGCTAACAAATGCTAACAAATATCTAAGCTGAGATTGTCTCTCAGCCTTGGCGTATAAATCAATGCACGAAGGAAAATCCCCCGCGCACAATTTAGGACTGCTGTACTGGCAACGCTTGATTTTCGCGCTCGTGCCGAGCGGGCGATTGACTGTTTTGCTTTGATGCCGTAGAGGAAGCTTATATAGAGGCTCCGTACCATCAGGGATTTTCACCTGAGTCTTTCAATCCTAGTTCTACCACATTTTTATGAAATATCAAGTCGAGCAGAATGTTAGCCAACATAACTCAATATCAGCAAATTAGTCATTCTGACTCAACTCATACCTCAAATCAGGGGACGATCTCTGGTTTGGCGGTAATGCGGTCAGCGTTTTAGGCTTTGCCGCTAGGGGATGTTAACATAACCAATAGACATCTGGGAAAAAGCACCTGTGACTCTTGTGCTGTCTGAGTTCCCTCTTAATTGGGAGAGATATCCGATCGACCAAATATTGGGGTTTCAACTCGACCTCTAAATACTTTACCCGAGTTTACGTCCTACCTAGTTTTGATTGTAAATTGACAATTATGCGGTTTGCAGGTGAGTCCCTCCAGCTTTTGTCAGATACAGTCTTGAAGGCAAAGGCACTCTCATCATCTTGGTTTTTTTCCCGAACCATCCCGCTGCAAGCCATATTTTTCTAGATAAAAGCTGTTTCTGCGTAAGTCATCAAATAATTTACTTGCTCGATCGCACACTGCACCGATACAATAATCTTGTTAGCGATTTTTAAGTTGGGTGCGTAACTCAGTTGGATAGAGTAGCTGCCTTCTAAGCAGCGAGTCGCAGGTTCAAGTCCTGCCGTACCCGTTAGACAATCCTTTTGCGTAGTAAGGGTTTAAGGTTGACTAAGCTACCGAAAGCCTGGTTTTCCGCTCATCTTTAGCTCAGTCCTACTTTTCTAAGTAGCTGAGTATGTCCAAAACTGCCTCCATGTCTGCCAAGTTTGCGCCGGACTTTTTGCGCCGCGCTCTTAACTGGTTGAGCAAGTCGGTCGGCTCTGGAAATTCTGCGACGGTCGGAGCCGAGTTTTTAATTTCCTCCCGATCGCGCCGCACTTCCTTGAGCTCTTGCTCCAACATCTGCACCTTCAGTCCTAAATCGCCGTTGCGCTCGTGTAACTCATTCAGTTCCTTATCCCATTCTGCAAGCTGCTTGTTGGCCGCTTTCAATTCCTGCCTGAGTGATTCATCGTTGCCGTCACTCAGGCACTCAATTTTCCCAGCCGTTCCTCAATGGCGGCCATCCGTTCCATCACCGGGTCAAGGCGATCGGCTACAACCTTGTCTACAGTGTCTACAATATCTGTAGACACGACGCTATCATTGCTTCGTGTAGACAAATCTGTAGGTGTTGTAGACAGTGTAGACAGATGCACTGTAGACAGTGTAGACGTGCCTGAGACTTCCTTGAGAATGCGTTGTGCAGCTTGACTAAGCGACTCACCCTCTAGCTTCTGAGCTTCTATCCAGTTCAGGAAGTGACCGGAAGCCCTAAATGATACGACTTGACTTTGACTCATTGTAGACACCTGTATACAGTATTTGTCTACACTAACTGACAACTGTCTACACTGTCAACAATTTGTAGACAAAACTTGTAGACACGAAAATCCCCCAATTAAGGGGGATGGGATTCAGTCGTTAGTTGTCAGGCAGTGGCTAAATTTTTCCTTGGAGACGGATGAGTTCAGCAATTCGATCGCGGACTAATTCGTCTTCTCCCTCCAACCAGTCAGCGATAGTAGCAGCGCTGTATTTCCGTCCCGGAGTATTCCATCCGAACAGTTGAGTAAGCAGGGCTTGTAAATGTTCAGAACGGTACTCAGGCCACCAGATTAGTGCAATGTCTCGCATTTTTTCTGCGTCCTCTGGGCTGATAACTTCAGGTACTGATGCCACTGCCGGCTCTGACTCTGGTTTTAATGGGGGCTGAGCTTGCGGAGATTGAGTGAGTATGTTTACCATTTTCTCGCGCTCGCTTTGTGGCTGCTTTGAGAACCATTGCAAGAATTCTGTAAAAGGTGAGGAAATTGAGTTGCCAGAGTTGCCAGCGCTCTGTGTAAGGGTTTGTGGGTTGCCAACTGGGTTGCCAACTGGGTTGCCAATATTTTCTGGCAACTCACTTGGCAACCCAGTAACCCTTTCTGCGTCTACTGGCAACCCTGGCAACCCAGTTTTGCCAATTCTTGTGGAACTTTGTACAAAGCTAATTCCAAGCAGGTATTTTTGCCCTCTCCGTTCCATTTCGTCACGACCGTTATATCGGTGAACTTGTACTTTAGGGAAAATCTCGCTAAGCCTTGATGACAACTGGTTTACAGCCTTCACCGGAGCGTCATATTTATTGGAAAGTTCATTCCAAATCAGCTTCTCCTTGGTGCCGCTAGTCTCTCGCTCTAGAATCCCTGCATCCTCATACCAAGCTTGCAATTGCTCCCACAAATCTTTAACCCAGACGCGGCCGCCAGACTGAACCTCCAAACCAACCTCGCGGGCAAACTGCCACAAGTGCCGACTTTCCTCTTGAGCTTCTCGCATCGCTTCACGGGTTGCCTTGTAGTCAATGCCCTCTTTCAGTAGCAGTGGCAACCGCTCCAACATCTTGTTGAGCATCGCCGGCGCAATCCGCTCAAGGATAAAGTTCTCATCATCCTTAAAGCGCGGGTCAGCTTCTAATTCACCCTGAGACGGGTCAGCGTTACGCTTGTAGGTTTTCTTGAAACTCAGGATGCCGTAGCGGTCATCAATGGCGGCCGTCCCTCCAGTGATAGACGGTAGTTTGTTGCAGTTGGCAAAAAAGGTAGCAACAGGCTTGTATTCGTAGCTGTCCTTACCTTTGGGTTCAATATCAATCGGGTCGCCAGTAATGAACTGCTTAAGGCTCTGGATGTTGTCTAGGTCTACTTTTGAAGTGTTCTCAGAAGCCCAGTTGCAGACACCCCCTAGAACACCTGACAAATTGAACTTGCGGCCATTATCGTAGGACTTGAAATCCGACAGCGACTTGTTAGTCATTCCCCGCCCGAATACAGAGGCCAACACAGCTCGCAGCGCATCCTTGCCGTTAGACCCCTCGCCGTAGCACAGCAAACCTTTAACTCCCCGCCCCGTCAACTTCGATCGCACAAGCTTCAAGTTCAACCCAGCAGCAGCAGTTCTCAGGAATATCTCGCGCTGCGAGGGTTCCAGACACTCCAACAGGCGATCGCAATCCGTCGCGTCAATGTCGGGGTCATACGTGCAACCGACATAGGTATAGATATTTTTGGGGTCATGCGGCACAAGCGAGTGGGAGCCATCAGGATTGATTTTCAGCACCCCTTTAGTAGTGTTCAACCCATCAGGATTGATGGTATTGGGGTCTACTGCCACAGCCGAAAGGATGTAAGTGTAGACCTCTTTGAAACTGGCAGAGTTGGCACGGTTGCAGCGATATTTACCCCCCACGAATTCAGAGTAGGTGCTCAACCACTCAAGGATGCGTCGTTTCTCGGTAGCTTCCGATCGCAACTCGTAATGAGTCCCGGTGAACTCAAAAAGCTGTCCTGCTATTGAAACCCAGTGGCCGCCAGAATACAGCGCATCAACAGCTTTCTGGATATAGTTTTGCTCTGGAGTCGGTGCAGTGTCTGGGATGTAGTCACTTGACCTACTGTCATACTTCTGGCATACTACTTCTTCTCGCGTGCGCGGGTGAGAAGTAAGAGAAATATTAGGGTTTGAAGCGTCAATTTTGCGATCGCCTTTTTTAAGCTGCTTCTCCCACTTCTCTAGGGTTAGCGCGCTCGCTACAGCCTCTTTGAAAGCGTCACCACCGTTAGCTTTGATGAAATCATCCATCCCTTTGAACTGGGTATCCCAAACGGTGATGTGTACCTCACACCCACACTCAACCAACAAGCGGCCAAACTTCAAAATAGCTGCACGACAAGATGGGTTGGCCGCATAGTCGGAGTCAAAGTCTACGTAGTGAACGGTTCCGGGTTCTGCCCACTCCTTCACAAAGTGCGCTAATTCCCCATCTTTGCCCCAGTTCCACACGCCTGTTAGAGCAATGGTTGCAAGTTCAATACTCAACCCAGCCCCAGCCTTCTTGGTTCCCTCTGTCCAGTGACGGGGAATCGATTTGTCAGCGTGAACCTTTGCCCAATAATCCTTATCTGGCATTGCTAGGAATATGGCGTCGGGTTCCATGCCGCTGCCTGTGAGGTATTTGCGCGGTTTGGAACCTTCTGGCTGATGTGGTTTGTCTGGCTTGCCTTGGCCGTACCAGTTGCCGGCCCGTTCACCAGTTTTCCAAAGGACACCGCGAGCCCACCAGCCCCCCGTTTTGATGGGTTCCTTTGGACGGATGCGCTCGTTGAGTTCTTTGACGGTCAGCGATTCGATGTTGAGAGAGGCGATCGCTTCTGATACGGCTGAGCCTTCAACCCACTCGGTCAGGTGCTTGCGGATGAAAGTATTAAATTTTGGGAATGCAGAATTTTCCCCAGTGGGGTATGATGTATTCACGAGTTTACGGCTCACCGCCTGGTGAGTGTGAATCCAAAAGCCGTTGCAAGCTAGGTTCCAATTAGAGAGCAGCGGTTTTTTGGTGTTTATAGTTTTTGAAAAATTCAAGGCATAGGAGGAACCGCCCCGCGAGTTAGATTGCGGGTGCGATTAAGCTGTCGTTGCGAGCACAGCCGCCTATTTCGGCATCAGGCAGTGGGATAAAGATTGGGAAGGATGGCGGCGCCCGATCGGTTGCTCGAACAGGTAATTCGATATCGGTGTCTACGAGCACCGATTCTTTAGCAAGCTCAAGTCGAGTCTGGGGAGTTTTCTCAGGCTTGTTGATGAAATACTTTATCTCTGCGAACATCTGGGCTCGGAAGGTACAACAAATATATTTCCAGAGTCTCATCCCTCTCGGATGCCATTCCCGGCTGCGCTCTCCAAACTCCATAAGGGATTCTCCGGCCCCTCCATTCCAGAAAGGCTTTAGACTGCGCTTGACTCGGTTGACAAAGGAAATACATTTTGCATCCATATCGAACATTTTAAGCGACAAGTCGCACTTGATATTTTCGGACAAATTTTGTCCCGGCAACGAACCGAAAACGTAAAAAAACGTACCGAGAACGTACCAAAACTCACTCGTCGGGTTTAAAGGTAAAAGCACTAGACGAGTGAGTCAGAACAAGGCTTTCAGCGCCGCCAAGTCAGAGGGACTCTTGTCCGAAATTTCGGACGGATTTTTCTGTACCCTGACCACCCAGAACTGCGTCCCACGGTCGAGGCTGTGGTTCCCCTGGTGTTGCCGGCACTGCTACCCCAAGCTGAGGCAATTGCAATTCGTTGAGGTAGTAAGCGTACTGATTGCCATCCCCTCGTTGTGGGTAGAATTTGCCGTTAGTTTTCCAGAAGAAATCTTTACCCCGCAGAACCGCCAGAACTAACTCTATTTCTGACTTAGTACCAGTCAATCTTAGGGCTGCTGTTGTTGGGATGTTTGGCTGTTTAGTCATCACTTTCCCCCTTCACAAACGGCATCAAAAACTCATACTCAGCCTTCGCGTCCCGGTAGGATTGACTACTGCCGGCTGACACTCCCCAAACTTCTTTAAGGATTTTATTCTTGCCAGTGATGCCCTTCGCGTGACATTGCAAAATCAGTTCGATTTGTTCTTGCTGCCTAGTGGATAAATTCACTACAGCGAGTTCGCCAGAATCGCCAGAAGTCTTATTCAGTAGCAGTTCTAGTGATTCTCTTATCGAATCGAGTTCTGCCTCTTGTTCGTCTGTTCGTTCGTTTGTTGCCAGGATTTGTTCTGCTTCCTGTTGTCTTTGTTTCTGAGAAATGTATACGCTGGTGCTGATTTCATCCACCACATCGGCAGTGATTGCCCGCTCTTTAATTGCCTCAATCTCCCCTTGTTCGGACAGTTTGCGAGCGATATTACCCGCCGATACTGCACAAGCAATCGCAGCACACAAACTAACACCTTGCAGCGCTTTGTGAGTGTCTAGCTTTTTGTCTAGTGCTGCTAGTGGAGTCAGCCAAAGAACTACAGAGGACGCGCTTAAAACGAACAGTTTTAGCTGCATAGAAATACCCCCAAACCAATCAGGAACATCGCTAAACCGCCAACTAGAACTGCCTGTAAATCAGCCACTGAAACCTTGAGTAGTTTACTCAGGGAGTAGTCAAGCAACCAGCTCAACCCCCAAGCAATCGCAATCGCTGCTAACAGGAATGAGACGGCTTTCATTGCCATTGGATGCAGACTCGCTATCCACCCCAAAAGGGAGAAAGCGACGCATCCGGCAACGAAGTAGTTAGCCAGATACATCGCTTTCATTTAGTTAGTCCCTCCCGTGAGTTTGGCTTTGATTTCATCAATCCGAGTGCGAGCGTCGCTATCAGCTTTATCAATCCCTAAACCCAGTCGCGCATAACCGGGACGCAAACTGTGCAAGTGCTTAGCCAGTCGAGTGTCTGAGCGCTTTTTACCCAGTTCATTATCAGCCACAACACCCTCATATTTGCGGTGATGACGGTGAACTTTAGCATCGGCTTCTTCAACTTTTGCCAGTGCTTCATAGGCACGTTTAGACTGTTTTGCGCCGTCTGTTTTCTCCTTAGCTAAATCCTTCATAGCGTCCGCTTCTTCCTTCGTGAAATAGCGCGGTGCTGGCACAACTGGAACACTACGGATGCTGGAAAAATTACCAGGATTTAGCGGTGTGATGACACTTGCGTCAGTGCTTGCCAAAACTTTTGACTTGTCAATAGCGTGTCCGCCGTCGTTGCTGGCAGTCAGTTTTCCAGCATCAGAATTGCCGCCAAAAAGGCGTAGTTGTAAGCTCATAATTTTGTCCCGATTTGAATGTTGATGCGAACTGGGAGAGGAAATAAATTCAAGGGGTTGATTTGTCGCCACATAGACATTGCCAGCACAAACATTCCCGTCGATGCGAGTACGAGTGCGATGAGTTGAGAGAGGTCAACCCAATCTAAAAAGCTGGTGGAATTCTGGCGGGTAAAACCATAAACAGGGAACGAACCGTCGTTAGTCCAATTAAGGGTGTCTACAGTGTCTACACCTTCTAAATCAAGCGGTTGAGATGTCGCGTCTACACTGTCTACATTTAAAGTGTCTACACTGTCTACATTCACTGTGTCAAGCGATTCACCGTCAACGAGGTACAGTTCTAGCAGCGCTTCCCACGTAGCAGTTTTAGAAAGCTTCCCAAACTGCTTGGCATCCTCATTGGTGAACCCACGGTCATAGGCGATCGCCCTAAGTTGGTCAATGCGACGGTAGCTGACGGTAGGTTTAGTCATGGCAAAACCCCGTCAACTCAATCATTAAGAGTTGCGATCGTCCGCAAAGACAACCGTCTAAAAATGTCATAATTTATCGGCTCCAACCGTTGTACCTGAACGTTTGGGGAAGTCGTGGTTTGGCTAGCATTGCAAGTGCTCGTCAACCGCGCATCAATCTTCCTTAGTTACTCACGATTGCAGACTTCCACTTCCTTGTCAACACAGGAAGTGTAAAGTTTTGTTTCAAATTATTCGGCAAGCAACTCCATCACTTCGTGGGGTGTAATGCCGTAAATAGCGGCTAGCAGTTTGACATTTTTCACATCACTTCCTAACTGTTTAAGCACTCCAATTGCACTACCCAATGGAATAGCTTCTGTTGTGGACTGAGTTAGTAAATCAATCGTTGTCTGAGTATTGGCTCGTTTTTTATAAGTACCTTCATTCATCTGTGTTGAATGCCCCAAACTCTTAGCTCTTGTCTCCTGAGACATCCCCGCCATTTGACCGTTGAGATTCGCTAAGTGACGTAAAGCGTGGGTTTGGGTAAAGCCTTTGTCCCATCTTCTTAAGATAGTTTGTGCGCGGTCACTGTATAGCCCACTAATCGTCTTTGGATTGTTTGACGATGTTCTAACATCAGGCAAGTTGCCTGACTTGATTTCTAAACATTCCATCAAGTCAGGATGAGTAGGAGGGAGCATGGGTATACACAACCTGTAGCCCGTCTTAGTCGTAGTATCTAGTAACGTCTTCTCGCCTACTACGGCAATCATTTGTTTGTTTATCGGTTCATTCAAGGCAGGAATAATAACACCATCTTTCGTCTTAAATGGCTTGTCAATATTCTGAATCGCAAACACTTCATGAACTCGAAAGCCATACACCAACTGCATTGAGAATACCCACATCCACCGCCTACGTGATTCCAAATGGTATCGTTTGTTGTTGGGAACATCTAAAACCACTTCGCGAAGCTTTAAAAACTCATCAACCGATAAAGTTTGAAGGTCTTCACGAAATTCTGTTTGTCTACCGTCAATCTCTTTGAGCCTGCCCAATAAGTCGGCACTGTTAATAGTCTCAGCAAGCTTTTTCATGGCGCACAAGCAATTTTTAAAGCACTTGGTTCCTTGTTTTTTACCGTTAACTGCGGACAGAATATCTGTTAGGTTTACGACCCTATCTTGTGGCAACAGCTTATAGTAGTCACCGTAAACGGCACTCCAAGTACGTTGCTGACTAATACTACTCCTGTCACGTTGTTGACGGCGTTTAGTGCGTCCATCCCAGTATTCTTTCTCTACTTTTGTTATCGCCTGACCAAACGTTATCAAATCATTTTTGATGACGTTTTTATCCAAAATAACATCATCATACCAGGCTAAAAAGCGACTCTCGCTAGAGAAGGACTGTAAACCGCTAGCAACTAGATGAGCTTTCCTCAGAGCATCAGTGATACCTTGCATGGTCAAGTAGCACCCACAAGTCTTGTTGACCCGCTTGTCACCTAACTTGAATTGCAACGTTATGTAACCACCGCTCGCTTTCCTGTCTCTTTTTAGCCCTACGCCCTTGGGGCATTCTTTCTGTGCTTGTTGGAAGTAGTCTAGAATCCGCTCGTAGCCAATAAGGTAGTCTGCGGTGGTACTTGCAGTGACAGGATTAGATTTTTCGCTCATCTCTCGCTCCCTACTCTGATAGTGCTGAGTTCGACTGATGTACTCAGCCTACAGCAAGTCGCTCAGTGTTCGCTCAAATCAAAAACAGGACTTTCGGAGTGGGTGCAAAAAATGGCTAGAACGACGGAAATTCGTAATTCAAGAGCGAGGCTTTGATTCAAGTCCTGCCGTACCCGTTAACAAAACCTAATAACATCAATGCTTTGAGCCGTTCTTTACCGAAAAGTAGAGAGCAGCTCAAACCTTATTTGTTTCGCATTTGTGGTGCAAGACTAATGCACAACAAACGCACAACACTGCCTATCTGGGTCAGGTGGTATCCCGGCATCCTGCTACCCTTCTGGGTATAGGTTTGCTATAGCCGATGTGATATCATAAAAAGTCTATTGTGTCAATAGCCTAGCTCCTGCGATGTTCAAACAGCAACAGCGGGTTGTGGGCCGAGTAGCCCTCAGAGGTTATCCTTAGTAATCAGGCTAGTTTCCGACAGGTTTGGATATGTTCCCAACAACTCTATTTCATGTTCCCCAAAATTTAATGCTATTACTCGACCGCAGCGCGATCGACCGATTAAAGCCCCTATTGGCGCAAGCAACCGGAATGCCTATAGTTGCATCGGAAAATACGGCAACAATTGCGCTCGTATTGGTTGCTCTGGGAATTCTGGGTTGGGGATTTTATCGCGCCAGACCTTTTGGCAAACTGGGAATTTTGGCTTGGTTGCAGTCTGTTGCGCTGATGAGTCCCTGGCTGCTGTTCTTTGGTTTGTTCGCCGCCGGAATTTACCTCAATCTAGTTGCGGTATTGTTGCTGCTCGTGGCATCCACGGGATTGTACATTTATCTGGGCCGGCAATTGCGTAAGGCTGCATCTGATACACTGCTGCCGCGGCCGGATGCTGCTGAGGTAAAGTCCCAAAGCGATGCTTTCTCGGCCCCTGAGTCGCCGCGAACACCAGGCCCAGAAACCATTAAAATCGTCACCTCGTCGCCGGCGAATAATGAATCAGAAATAATTCCCGTTCCAGTGGAAGACCTCAAGGCAATTAAAGGCATCTTTGGAATTGATACTTTCTTTGCCACAGAAACGATTCCCTATCAAGATGGGGTAATTCTCAAAGGCAATCTCCGGGGAGACCCAGAACAAGTACACTCACGTTTGACGGCAAGTTTGGAAGAAAGATTAAACGATCGCTACCGCCTATTTTTAGTAGAAAATCAGGACGAGAAGCCCGTAGTTATTATATTGCCCAGCACCAACGACCCGCAGCCAACAACGGTGTCTCAAAAAATCCTAGCAGTCGTGCTGCTGCTGGCAACAATTGCTACTAGCTTAGAGACAGGCGGTTTGCTGCTAGGTTTCGATTTCTTTAACTCGCCGGCTAGATATCTAGAAGTTTTGCCAATTGCAGCCGGAATTTGGGCGGTTTTAGGCTCTGGGGAAATTGCTCGCCGAGTGCTGGCAAATCGGTACAATGTTGGCTTGAGTTGGCCATTTTTTATACCAACTTTGCAGATAGGTTGTTTTGGCGCGATCGACCGTTTTGAGTCGCTGCTGCCCAACCGTAAAGTTTTGTTTGACATCGCTTTTGCCGGGTCAGCCGCTGGGGGAATAGTTTCTGTGCTAATGCTGGTAACGGGTTTGCTGCTGTCTCACCCCGGCAGTTTGTTTCAAATTCCCGCAGAATTTTTCAAGGGCTCGGTTTTGGTGGGAACTTTGGCAAAAGTGGTTTTGGGTTCGGCGTTGCAGCAGCAAATTGTTGACGTTCACCCGCTGGTAGTTATCGGTTGGTTGGGCTTGGTAATAACGGCGATTAATTTGATGCCGGCGGGACAGTTGGACGGGGGTAGAATCGTGCAAGCCATCTACGGTCGGAAAATAGCCAGTCGCACTACTTTGGCGACTTTTGTGGTGCTGGCCATCGTTTCTTTAGTTAATCCTTTGGCTCTGTATTGGGCGATCGTGATTCTGATTTTACAGCGGAATCTGGAGCGGCCGAGCCTCAACGAGCTGACTGAGCCTGACGACGCTCGCGCGGCTTTGGGTTTGCTAGCTTTGTTCTTGATGATTGCTGCGCTGTTGCCTTTGACTCCGGCTTTGGCTGGCCGTCTGGGAATCGGGAACTAGCAGTAGTCGGGCATCTTTGGTAATAGGCTCTTGGGTTGCGGTAAATTAGTGGAATATAGGAATTGAGCGATCGAACTGGGAACTGAAGGGCGATCGGGTTCCTAACTACTAATTTCCAATTAAGAGCCCCGCCCTGGGCAATTTATCTATTACCAAAAGTTGATTTTTTTATAACCCAAAATTTGTTTAAACTTGATCAATTAAGTTTAAATAACTTATCTGAGCCTATAGGATAAAGTCATGGCTAATCAACTTCCTCCTGTATTGGTAACTTTTGATGCAGATGTTTTAATGACTGGCAGAACCCAAGTGTGGCAAGAATATGCCAAGGTGGGAACTTGCTATATCCCGGAAGTAGTGTACGACGAAATAGATCGTCTGACAGGGCAAGCGGTGGAAAAAGCTCAAGAGCAAGTAGCTAGAGAGTTTATGCGCTTTTTTGCCGACAGCGGCTGGATTGCAACTGACGCTCAGGAAACACACCGAGCTCTGGAACCTTCGATTAAAAATCAAAGCAAGCCAGCAATGCTCGTGGTGGCGACGGCTCAGTGCGTTTACGGTTTGGCTCAGGAACACCCGGAGGCATTGGTGATTTTTGTGTCCAACAGCCAGCCTCTGCTGAAGCGGCTGGCTTCTGTAGGCGCTACGAATCTCTGCGGGATTACCGGGGCGATGCTGTTAAATTGGGCGAGGAAAGGGGAACGCCCGCCGGCGGCGACTCAGCAATTGCAAAGTTTGATGCGTACCCTCGCCGAACGCAAATCGGCTCAGCGCCCTAACAGCAGAATTCAGGATGCTGCTGTAGGAAAAACTGGCACTTCTGCTAGCCAGTTAACGGGGACGCGCGGCGCTTCTGAATTGAAGTCGTCCAGCAGTTTTACTAAAACTAATAAAACGGGTTTGACTCAGAAGCGCAGTGCGAGTTCCCGGCCCAAAACGCCACGGCGCAATCGCGAGGAGTCGATAGATTACGAGCCGGCTGTATATCGCATGAAACATATTACACCTCCGAAAAAAAGGGACAGCGGTTTTCTGTCTAGTGTGTTCAATTTTTTGGGAGCCTTATTTTTCTTGACGGTAGCGGTAGGTATTTTGTGGCGAGTGTTCGATGTTAGGGGTTTTAGAAAGACTTTTGTGCCGGCTCTACCGCAGCCTGTGCAACAATTTGTTAAGTCGATCGACCCTAAATAATCTGGTTTTCTGAAAAATTCACCTTCAGATCCGGCTGACTTGTGCTTTGGGTCATCGTTAATCTTGCACCTTGGGAAACTGGAATAGCACGCTTGGTTCACAAATCGGTTTCCTCCCCTAAATATAGTGGTAAGGTTCTTGTGGCGCACGCTACGGTTAGAATTTCCGGCCTTAGTCCGCTGGGAATTTTCAACGGCTACTACCACAACAGAAGATGAACGCTTAACTTTAGTGATATCAAAATCCATCGCCATGCTGAACTGGAACGAAATAATTAGTGGATTAGCACTGGCTTTTGCGGGTTTTGCGTATGCTTTAGTATTTTTTGTTCTTCTTCCCTTCAGACAGTACGATTATGCAGCACCACTTGGGGCAATAGCAATGGCGATCGCCCTTACTGTAGCAATGAATTGGCTACTATCTGCATCGTTGCTAACTGGGTGGAGTTGGGTGGCTGCATTATTTGGTTTTCAGATAACCCTCATGTTTTTTGGTAGCGTGTTTCTGGAAGATGGGCTGTACCTGCCAAATTTGTTGTTTGTGGGAACTATGAGCGTAGGATATGTGAGCGTTTATACCCGTTTTTCACAACAAAAAACACTGCTAATTGTGGGTTTATGTACATTATTTTTCCTAGCTTTAATGTACTTATCTTTGATTGGCGGCTATGCGATCAAAGGCAAAAATCCGTTTCAGGGTTCTTCTACCCAGATGCTGCCGCTGTTGAATCAAAGGGTAGAAATTATCACCGACAATCCCAAACAATTGTATTTGAATGGCAAAACTGGCGAACTCACCCATATTGACCGTTATGAGGTGACAGTGAAACTAGATTCTGCAGGAGACGAGAGATTGATGTGGCCCTATGTCGATGTTTGGTGGCAGGATATTAAGGCTGCTAGCGAACAGAAATCCCAGTAATTTATATCGTTTCCGCTGGCATCGGAATAATAAAATCGAGTCAACACTTAACATTCAACCATTGAGTTTTTCGACCCAGAGTCAACAGTTAACAGTCCACAGTCAACAGTCAACAGTCAACAATCATGATGAGTACAACCGGAATTGATATCATTCACTATTTAAAGCTGGTGCTGTTCCTTCTAGTGGTCGAATAATGACCGGTTTATTAGTAGATCGTTGCTGAAAAAGTGCCTTGAGTGCCAAGTCTAGAGTTTCTGCCATGACGATGCGGTTTTCGTAGACAGCAATAACTCTGACTAAAGTTGGCAAACTATTGCGCTCTGCTTCTAAGTAAAGAGGTTCCACATACAGTAAAGATTGTTCAATGGGAATTACTAATAAGTTTCCTTGAATTGCTTTTGAACCCTGGCGATTCCAGAGAGATATTTGTTCGGAAATAACCGGATCTTGGTTAATTAAAGCTTCTATTTGTTCCGGGCCGTAAACTAATCGCTGTTTGGGAAACAGATACAACAGCAATTTTCCGTAATTGCCACCATCCGATCGCCCTGCAATCCAAGCAATTAAATTGTTGCGACTTACTGGTGTAAATGGGAGCAGCAAAATAAATTCTTCGGCTGTTTCCGTTGGGAGTTTCGTAATCAAATAATACGGTGCTACAGCCTGCTGTTCGCTGCCATAAATTTCACGGGGAACTCGCCACAAATCCTCCCGATTGTAAAATACTTGCGGGTCTTCCATATGATAAGTTAGCAAGCGTTCTGATTGAATGCTCAACAAATCTACTGGATATCGGATATGTTTGCGGAGAGCCGGAGGCATTTTGTCAAGGGGTTTGAAGAGTCCGGGAAAGATAGCCATCCAACTGTTAATAATCGGCTCGGAGGGATTGGCCACGTAGAAGTCAACAGACCCGTTGTAGGCATCAATAACTACTTTTACGGAGTTACGGATGTAGTTAAATTCATGATTTCCGGGGTCAGAATAGGGATAGCGAGGACTTGCTGTATAGGCATCGATAATCCAGTAAAGATAGTTGGGAGATTTATCATTAGCGGAGGGTGCAGGTTTAATCTTGTTGCCATTGTCCTCCCTGGCTTTTTCTATGTCATCATTGCTAAGATTGGCGTTTGCTACTACTAAATACGGGTCAGAATCGTAGCGCAAAAAAGGAGCGATCGCCCGGACTCTTTTATTAATATTTCGACGGTACAGCAATTTAGTTTCGGGCGTAAAATTGCGAGTCAGTGCCATTTGCCAATTTTTGAGATAATTAGCAAACACCCAGCGCCGCCACATAGAACCGATCGCAATTCCGCCCTTACCGCTGTATGTATTGTAAACATTGTCTTCGCCGCTGGGATAGTCGAATTCTTTGACTTTTGTGGGCGTCATCACGTCTGTATCGGTGATTTCGCCGTAGTAAATTCGCGGGTAGCCGATCGGAATACTGGCCCGAATTCGATCGCTAGTGACTTCCAAAGCAGTCTCTCCTTTCTGGGCTGCCACTCCAATATCTTTGACAAAATAATCGGGTAAACCGCCGACACCGACTCTGTTTACGGGAGAAAGAGTAAAGCCGTAACCGTGAGTGTAAACTAGGTGTTCGTTCACCCAAGTTTGAGCATCCGGGGCAACTGCTGTGTAATCTAATTCCCGCGCTGCCAGAAACACTTGTTGGCTTTCCGAATCTCCCTGTTGTGCTTTTTCATTTTTGATTGTGTAGCGATCGATATCGGCATCAGGAAATGTATAATATGGTCTAATTTGCTGTAACTGTCGGGTAGTTTGCAGCAGAGGTCGCTTGTCCCACAGGCGGATGTTGCTAATAGTAAGTTGATTTTTTTCTAAGTCGGCATAAGTAAGTTTTCCGGCGGGATCGAAGGTTTTTATTTCGATATTGTTGAGATCAAAGGCTTCTTTAGTAAAGGCAATACTGCGCTGAATGTACGGCTGTTCTCGTGCTAGTTCGTTGGGTTGAACTATGAGTTGCTGAACAATTTGTGGCAGCAGTAAACCTCCCACAAAAGTTAAAGTTACCCATGCTAAAAGAATTTTTTTGATGAGTTCATTTTTAATTTTGAATTGGTAAACCTGGCACAGCATCAAAACGGCGATCGCCCCCGCCAAAATACTCAAAAATCCATACCAGGGCAACCGCACCGTCACGTCAGCATAATTGGCCCCGTAAGTAACGTCTCCCCGCGAATACAGCAATGCGTAGCGCCCCAACCAATAGCGGAATGCCACGGCTAGCATGGAAGCTGCACCCAACCCGTACAAGTGCCGCTGCTGCGATCGAGAAAACCCCAAAAATCTCCCTTGACTCAGGCTATTTCCCGACAGCAAATATGTTAAAGCACAAGATACTAAACTGTACCAAAATACAACTGTCAGCCAGAAGCCTAGTAAATCTAAAATTGGCAAAATAAATACATAAAAGCTAATATTTTGATTAAAAAGAGGGTCAATTGTGTTAAAATTAGTAGGGTGAAAATATTGCAAAACATTTGTCCAGCGACTGGCGGCAATCAGCCCGATCGCCAAACTCAGAAAAAGGGCGATCGCCCGCAGCCAAAAATCAGGCTTAATTGCCACAGCTAACATTGCCCCCAGCAGCAAGCCCAACTGCCACCAGTGAGAAAATAGCTGCACCGCTATTTGCTGGAGTGACTCAATTCCTAACTGCACGGGCGGTGCAGGTAAATTGCCAGCTATACCCAAATAGGTGAGGCTGTTTGCAGCTAACAGCCCGCAGTGAATGACTATAAAAGTTGCGATCGAACTCAATCCCAATACCGCCAACAGCAGCCAGGAAAAGGTAATTTGGGATTTAGCAACAGGTAATTCGTAATTCTTCTCCCTTTTGTTCGCCATCAGTGAAGCGAATAGCGCCTCCGCAACCGGCGATTTCATTTCCTCTGCGGGATGTTGCAGGCGGCGGGCTAAAGCCAAATTTCCCAGCAAAAAGACAGAAGAAACAGCAATTGCGATCGTCCCCAGCAACCCTTGAGTTTTCAGCTTCAACAGAAAAACCTGAAGATATCCAACTTCCTGAAACCAGAGAATTTCTGCCACAATGCGGGAGGCCAACTCAAAAACCAGCCACAGCCCCGCAATCAGTAGGATTATTTGATAAATTCGCCTCTTAGTCATTAGTTATTAGTCATTAGTTATTAGTCATTAGTTATTGGTGGAATGATAACTGATAAGCTGTCACGCATTTAAATTGCATATTCAGGGCGGGCTCTTAGGCCCAACCCCTACTCCCCACAAGACTTAGATTATTTTTTGACATTCTATTTAAATGCACAACAGCTTATCAGGTTCGAGCAAATTACCCTCCCGAATGATGCTTTTGCCGCCAGGGTTGGAGGCATTTTTATTCATGGTAATTTACCGGACATAATATGACTCCTGCTTTCGGGTCAACTGACTAATGACTAATGACCAATGACTAATGACAAACTAGCTGTACTGCTGGTTGACATCCACATCCAAATTAAACAGTGTTTGCAAAGTTTGCATCGCTTGCCGCCGCGCCTCAATATCCTGCTGAGCGCGTAACTGTACCATCGGATCGTGCAAAATCTTATTCACAATCCCCCTTGTTAAAGATTCAATCACATCTTGATGTTTCTCCGAAAATTCCGAACCCAGACGCGATAAAGCTTTTTCTAACTCTTGTTCCCGAATCAATTCTATCTTATCCCGCAAACAGCTAATAGTAGGAACTGTTTCCAGACTGCGCCACCAGAGATCGAAAGCCTCTACTTCCTGTTCCAGCAAGCCCTGAGCTTCCATTGCCATTTTGCGGCGGCTTTCGTGATTTTGAGCTACCACTGCTTTCAAGTCGTCCACATTAAACGATCGCACATTAGCGAGTTCGTTCGCATCTGAGTCAATGTTGCGCGGCACAGAAATATCCACCAACATCAAAGGGCGATTCGGGTCTAAAACCGCTTCCAATTTAGCTTTATTTAACAGCGGATCGGTAGCTGCCGTACTGGTAAAAACCAAGTCTGAACTGGCAATTACCTGCATCATTTCCGAGAGCTGATACAGGTGCAATTGAGCATCTTTAAACTGACCGGCCAACTCCAGCGCGCCCCGCACAGAGCGGTTGACGATCGAAATATGGCTAGCTCCTTTTGACAGCAAATGCTGCACCAAAAGCCGCGACATTTTGCCAGCACCGATAATTGCAATTTTGCTGCTTGCTAAATGCTGACCCTTCATTTGAGCCAATTCTGCCGCCGCCGAACTGATCGAAACTGCACCGGTACCGATGCTAGTTTCCGTGCGAACTCGCTTCCCTGCTGTGAGAGCTTGCTTGAACAAGCGCTCTAAAATTCTGCCTACACCTTTGTACTGCTGGGCGAGTTTGTGAGTTTGTTTCACCTGAGCCAAAATTTGTCCTTCTCCGAGAACCAAACTGTCGAGGCCAGAAGCTACTCGCATCAAGTGCATCACGGCATCTTCGTGTAGCAAAATAAACAGGTGAGGGCGCAAAGACTGTAAAGGAACTTTACTGCATTCGGAAAGGAACTGAATAACCTCTCGCACTCCCGGCTCCGACTCGCTGGTAACAATATAAATCTCTAAGCGGTTGCAAGTGCTGAGGATGGCAACCTCTTGAATGTGCGGGTAGCCGCGCAATTGGGCGATCGCGGCTTCAACTTTCTGTTCTGGAATGCTCAGTTTTTCGCGAACTTCTACCGGCGCTGTTTTGTGGCTGAGACCTACGACTGCAATATTCATATCTGTGATTTGTCACTATTTCTTTCTTAGTTGTTAACAGTCACCTGTTATTAGTTCTTAGTCTATCGCTAATTGCTAATCATCGGTGACTGTTAACCGTTAACTGTTAATTGTTAACATTTAACTGTTAACCACTAACTAATCACTAATTCAATTGCAGAGATTTCGGCTGGTCAAACATATGGATTGTATCCACAAACCGAGCAGTTTTTGACTGAGAAGAAATTACCAAACTTTCAGTGCGAGCGCCGCCGCCAAAGAAGCGAACTCCATTCATCAGCGTTCCGGGAGTAATCCCGCAAGCTGCAAACAGAACTGTTTCTCCAGATGCCAGCTCTTCAGCATTGTAAATCTTGTCTGGGTCTGTGATGCCCATCTCTTTAAGGCGGGCGATATTGCTCTCTTTGCTTTCACCGATCAAACCAGTTTTTACAACAGCCGGATCGTAAATTAACTGCCCTTGGAAGTGACCGCCCAAGCAGCGCATTGCTGCTGCGGAAATCACACCTTCGGGTGCTGCGCCAATACCCATAAGTGCGTGGATGTTGGAACCAGAAAACGCGCAAGAAATTGCTGCCGAAACGTCGCCGTCGCTGATCAGCCGAACTCTTGCACCCGCTTGGCGAATTTCATTAATTAAATCTTTGTGTCGGGGGCGATCCATGACCACCACCACCAAATCTTCAACACCGCGGCCGAGACAATCAGAGATAATTTTGAGGTTTTGAGTTGGCGTTTTGCGAATATCTACATGATTCTTAGCAGCCGCAGGAGCAGCCAATTTGTTCATGTAGAAATCCGGTGCCGCAAACAAACCACCTTTTTCAGAGATTGCCAAAACTGCCATCGAACCGTTTTGACCGTAAGCCACCAGGTTAGTACCTTCGCAGGGGTCAACAGCGATGTCAATTTCGATCAATTCATCTATGTTGCAGACATCTTTGGCATCTTCGCGGGTACAAATACCTACTTGTTCCCCGATGTAAAGCATCGGTGCGTCATCGCGCTCGCCTTCGCCGATCACGATGCGGCCGCGCATATGAATTTTGTTCATGCGCTCCCGCATGGCTTCTACAGCCACTCTGTCAGCTTCATCTTTTTCGCCTTTGCCCATCAAGCGAGCGGAAGCGATGGCTGCCTGCTCAACTACTTCGATGATCTCTAAACCGATTACATTGTCCACGAACTAGATCCTCCCAACTGCTGATGCGTGCCTTGTGCTATTTTGCACTCCCAGCCATCAAGTTTATCAGAGGCGGGGATCTGTGCGAGCGCAAGCAGTTGCTTAGTTTGTGTTAACTTTTGCTTCTTTGATACTGGGGCTGGAAAATCTGAGTCCAACAAGCTCCAAGATCCGATCGCCCCAATACTTCACTCTTGCTTGGAGGAGCGCACGCTAGCCCCGTCTGAGCCAGGGCTGTTTCATTCTCACTAAAAACATGAATTTTGTAGGGTAGTGCCTTTCTTGGCCTACCCCCGACCTAGACGATTCGATCGGCATATCAGACCAAGAGGGTCGGCACGGGGAGTAGGGGTAGCACGGCCCCTACAAGAGAATGAAACAGCCCTGCCGTCTGAGGGCTAAATCGCGGACTCCAGAGGTTCCGGGGCAGCGAGGGGCTGTTTCAGGCAACTTGTCATCGCGAGTGCCGTTAAAGGTTTTATGATTAGTTTGCGATCGCACGATTTCTCAGAAACCTGGTTGCTAGACCCGATTTATCGTTACTAAACCAAACCTTTTGGTAGAAACCGGGTTTCTGAGGGTAAGTCCTAATGATGATCGCAAATCAAATGAACAGCCCCAAATCGGGACGCAGTAGACTTTATCAGCGGGAAGGAATAAACAATGATGATGAAAGCCCAAGACATTATGACCACAGATGTTGTTACCATTCGCGGTTCAGCAACGGTAGCTGAAGCGGTGGCGATGATGAACGATTTGTGTTTGCGCGCGTTGATTGTGGAACGTCGCCACGAACAAGATGCCTATGGCATTGTGACAGAAACGGATATTGTCTATAAAGTAGCAGCCTACGGAGTAGACCCGAAAAAAGTCCGCGTCTTCGAGATTATGACCAAACCGTGCATCACGGTGAATCCCGACTTGGGCGTGGAATACGTGGCTCGGTTGTTTGCTAACACCCGCATCCGCCGGGCGCCGGTGATTAAGGACGAGCTAGTGGGCATTATTTCTGTCACGGATATCTTGACAAAAAGCGATTTTCTTGAGAAGCCGAAGAGTATTTTATTTGACGAAGAAATCGAACAGGCGATCGCAGAGGCTAGGACTATTTGTGCCGAAAAAGGAGTTACTTCCAAAGAGTGCGCGGTAGCTTGGGATATTGTAGAGGAAATGCAGGCTGAGGCTTCTCACCAGCGATCGCAGAAGCTTGAAAAAACTGCTTTTGATGAGTATTGCGAGGAAAATCCTGACGCAGCCGAAGCCCGGATGTACGACAGTTAATTTAGTTATTATAGCAATCCTAAATCATTTGTGAATTTCTTACTCCCTCCCCTTACAAAGGGGAGGGTTGGGGTGGGGTAAAAAGTTTACGACTCCTGCAAGGATTGCTATAAAAATTAGCTATTAGTTATTAGTTATCAACTCTTAAGCTGTTGTGCATTTAAATTGTATGTTGAGGGCGGGCTCTTCGGCCCACCCCACAAGAGTGAAAATTTATTTTACCATGCCATTTAAATGCGGATTAGCTTATTTAGGGATTGATAACTAATAGCTAATGATCGGAAATAGCTTTTTTTCGGCTCGCCTCACGAAAAATAAAAATCTTAAGTGTTTGGCTCAGTCATACAAAACACGTCCAGCTTATTCCCATCAAGATCCCGAAAATATCCCGCATAGAACCCCGGCACCGCGCCTCTTGGTCCTGGAGCTCCTTCATCCTTAGCCCCAAGTGCGATCGCTTTGTTATAAACTAAGTTGACTTTTTCGGGACTGTCAACTTTAAGAGCTATCATTACTCCATTGCCAACAGTTGCTGTGTTACCATCAAAGGGTTTTGTAATAGCAAGTGCTGGTTGCTCAACAGAAACACCCCATGCGATAAATTGGTCAAATTCCATGAATCGTCGAGCGCCAATTTCAGCAAGCAAAGCATCATAAAACTTGGCTGCACTTTCAATATCGTTGGTACCCAGTGTAACGTATCCGATCATATTTTTTGTGTTCTAACTGATGTTAAGATTTAAAAACTGTTTGAGCAAATAACAACGGAGTTAAACTGATCTTTAGAAAACCCAAGCTACAACTCAAACATTATTTTACATCATAACTCAAACTATCTCCGTTTTGTCGGCTGCAATGATTTATTGCCGATCGCTAATACATTCGGGACTGTCTCTAGTTGGACTATTGACGATCGCACTTACGGCCTTTGCTTTCATCGCTTCGGAAGCATAGGGCTTTAACAAGGGCAAAACTTCCTGAGCATTTTTAACAGAAGGATCTAGCCACTGTTCCCAATCGCTGTCGGGGAGAATGACAGGCATTCGATCGTGCAGCGGCTGCACTGTTTCGTTAGCAGCGGTAGTAATTATACTGCAAGATACAATGTTTTCTTTTTCAGGAGATTCCCAATTTTCCCACAAACCGGCAAAAGCAAAAGGTTCGCCGTCTGCCTTTTGAAAATAGTAAGGCTGTTTGTTCTTTCCCTCCTGTTGCCATTCGTAGAAACCGTCAGCGACTATCAAACATCGCCTGTGCTTGATGGCGCTGCGAAAAGAAGGTTTTTCGGCTACAGTTTCCGATCGCGCATTGATCATCTTGCTGCCTATTTTCATGTCTTTCGCCCAACTTGGAATCAGACCCCAGCGCATAAATTGGAACTCTCGCTGCATTTTTTCGGGAGAAGCTGTGACTGTGGCAACTGATTGAGTTGGGGCGATATTGTATCGCGGTTTGATGTCGGGAACTCCCGATAGTTTAAAGAATTCTGCGATGATTTGACCTGAAGTAGTTAAAGTGTATCGTCCACACATAATTTATAATTGGTATTAACGCGGTTTTTACCGATTCCGGCAGTTAGTTCAACAGTCGGGCAATCCGGCAGTCCGGCAGGGGTTTAAACCCCTGCCTCAAAGCTAAAGTCGGTTAAAACCGACTGGAAATACGATCTCAATATCTATCTATTTTAGTCCTCTTTTAGAGGACTTTAGCTATGAGACAGGGGTTTTTAACCCCTGTCGGACTGTCGGACTAAACCGGGCGGGCGAGACGCCCACCCCACAAGAAAATTCATTCTTTGTGGAACAGGCATCTTGCCTGTTCTTGCGGGACACCCCACAAGAAAATTCATTCTTTGTGGAACAGGCATCTTGCCTGTTCTTGCGGGACACCCCACAAGAAAATTCAT
>NZ_JAUBTI010000072.1:0-35231 GCF_036702415.1 Microcoleus sp. D3_18a_C4
GCTTCTTTGAATGGTGAATTTATCTCAAAATATACTCACCACTGATGAACAGTGTTCAATAAGATGCGTTCCCCCTGATCTGGGCCGTCTCTCAATACCGAGGCAAAAAGTCACCTATGAGCGATCGACTGACTTTAAATCGTTTTGCTAAGTTTCTTTGTGTGCCTTCTTTGTTTGGCCACGCACTTAGTATCTTCTGTCGTAAGTCAATAGAATATGCCGCTATCTCTAAATAATTTGCTTTTTTTACATTTTTCAAGTTTACCCTCTTTGTGGCGGGTTTTATCTCAAAGTGCTGTAAGTCTCGTTATTTTGTGGTGAACAGAGGCTATAAATCATAGCATCTTTTGTCGCCAATGAAACAAATTGTGCAAAAAAAAGTTTTTTGGAAAATTCGCATAATTTTTGGGAAAAAGCACTGATAGATAATTAGGGTGTAGTAGCTAAGTAAAATTAGCCCTCGCCTGTTTACCGTAAGCAGGGAAAAGACATTGGCAGTATTGACTGGTACATTGACAAATGACAATCTTATCGGCGGGCCTGAGAATGACAACATCTCAGGGCTTGAGGGCAATGACACCATTGCTGGCTTAGAGGGCAACGACACCTTGCTAGGCGGTGCAGGAAACGACAACCTCAGTGGGGATGGGGGCAATGACTCCCTCCTTGGCGGTGAGGGCGATAACACCCTGGATGGGGGTATAGGCAATGACTTTCTGAATGGAGGTTTTGGTAAAAGTAGTCTGGCTGGTGGCGATGGAGATGACTCGCTGCAAGGCGGCTTAAATTTGGATGGCGGTGCGGGCAATGACCGCCTCTTTGGTAGCTTCCAGAGCCTTGTCTTAGGTGGAGACGGCAATGACTATCTCAGTGGTAGCACCTTAGAAGGGGGTGCTGGCGATGATACCCTCGCCGGATTTAACAATGGCAATGTGTTGCGAGGTGGTGCAGGTAACGATCGCTATCTCCTGCGGGATTTTAGCCAGAATCAACTGCAAATTCAGGATACAGGTGGCATCGATCGCCTAGACTTTGTTGATGATTTTGGCATCGATATCAGTACCAGTCCTACCCAGTCCCTGTCGTTGTCATTGTCATCGGGAAATATAGGCTTGACTCGACAAGGCACTAATTTACAGATTGACATCAACAAAGATGGGATCGTCAGGACTACTGATGACATTGTAATTTCCGACTTCTTCGGTGCATCGGCGACTGTCGAAGGTGTGGGCTTTATCGAAAATGTGGGCAACCTCACTGGTGCGGCAATTCTCGCTGCTAATCTCACTGAGGCTACGGCTGCACCCGGAACCAATGCAATCACTGGTACTCCCGGTGACGATAACCTCACAGGCACTGTCGGCAATGACAACATTACACTGCTTGACGGTAATGACACCATCGCTGGCTTAGATGGCAACGATACCTTGTTTGGTGGTGCAGGAAACGACAGCCTCAGTGGAGGTGGGGGCAATGACAGCCTGCTTGGTGATGACGGCAATGACACCTTGGATGGGGGTGTCGGCAATGACTTTTTGAATGGAGGTTTCAGTGGCAAGGATAGTTTGATTGGTGGCGATGGAGATGACAAGCTCCAAGGCAGCAATGACGCCTCTTCAACTTTGGATGGTGGTGCGGGTAATGACAGTCTCCTTGCTAACTTCCCAAGCCTCCTCTTAGGGGGAGACGGCAATGACTTTCTCCGTGGTAGTCAAAGCACCTTAGAAGGCGGTGCTGGCGATGATACGCTCAATGCCGGATTTAGCTCTGTGTTGCGAGGCGGTATAGGTAACGATCGCTATCTCATGCCGGATAACGGGAAGATTCCACTTCAAATTCAGGATACAGGTGGCATCGATCGCCTAGATTTTGTTGACTTCAACGGTAATATCAGTACCAGCCCTGCCCTATCCCTGTCGTTGTCATCGGGAAATACAGGCTTGACCCGACAAGGCACTAATTTAGTGATTGACATCAATCAAGACGGGATAGTCAGGGCTGGAGAGGAGGTGGTGATTTTAGACTTCTTCGGTGCATCGGCGACTGTCGAAGGTGCTGGCTTCATCGAAACTGTGGGCAACCTCTCTGGTACTGCGATTCTCGCGGCTAATCTGACTGAGGCTACGATAGCACCCGGAACCAGTGGCATAACGGGAACAGCAGGCAACGATAACCTCACCGGCACTGCGGCTAATGACAACATCTCAGGGCTTGAGGGCAATGACACCATCAGTGGCTTAGATGGCAACGACAGCTTGCTCGGCGGCGGAGGAAACAACAGCCTCAGTGGCGGTGGCGGAAATGACAGCCTTCTTGGCGGCAATGTCGATGACACCCTGGATGGAGGTATCGGCAACGACTTTCTGGATGGAGGTTTCGCTGGCAAAGACAGTCTGGCTGGTGGCGATGGAGATGACACGCTGGTAAACGGCTTCAATTTGGATGGCGGTGCGGGTAATGACAGCCTCCTTGGCAGCTTCCAGAGCCTCGTCTTAGGAGGAGATGGCAATGACTATCTCAGTGGTAGTGAAGGTAGCACCTTGGAAGGGGGTGCTGGCGATGATACGCTCTATACCAACTTTGGCAAGGGCAGTGTGCTGCGAGGCGGTGCAGGTAGCGATCTCTATCAAATCCGACAGGATCAGGGGACAAATCAAATTTCGATTCAGGATACAGGTGGCATCGATCGCCTAGACTTTGTTGATTTTAACGGTAATGTCAGTACCAGCCCTACGCTGTCGCTGTCGTTGTCATCGGGAACTACAGGCTTGGCCCGCCAAGGCACGAGTTTAGCGATCGACATCAATAAAGATGGTGTAGTCAGGGCTACGGATGACATTGTAATTTCCGACTTCTTCGGTGCATCGGCGACTGTCGAAGGTGCTGGCTTCATCGAAACTGTCGGCAACCTCTCTGGTACGGAGATTCTCACAGCTAATTTACCAGAGGCGACTGCGGAACCCACGGCGCCAACACCCACAGCGCCAACACCCACAGCGCCAACACCCACGGCGCCAACACCCACGGCGCCAACACCCACGGCGCCGACACCCGCCGCGCCAACACCGGTTGCACTCCCACCGCTGCCACCCACACCGACACCCACACCGGTTACGACGCCCACACCGGCTACCACACCCACACCCGTTTTCACTCCCGCGCCAGCTCAGACGATCGCACTTCCGATCGCACCCACATTCACCAACCGGCCCGCACCAAGCGAATTGCCACAGATTCTCGGCACCAGCGGCAACGACGCGATCGTTGGCAGCGAAGCTAACAATATCTTGTATGGCAACCAGGGCAACGACACCGTGGGAGGCAATGGCGGCGACGACATCCTATTTGGCGGCAAAGGTGATGACGGTGTATTCGGCGATGCTGGCAACGACCTCTTGTTTGGCAACCTCGGCAACGACACCCTTGTCGGCGGCGACGGTGCAGATACCGCATTAGGTGGCAAAGCTGACGATTTGATATTTGGCGGCGCTGGTAACGATGTCCTCGCAGGCGAACTCGGCAACAATACTTTACTCGGCGACGAGGGTAGCGATACTCTGTACGGCGGTGAAAATAATGATGTGTTGTTTGGCGGTAGCGGCAACGATTTCCTCTACAGCACAAAAGGTAACGACATCTTCGTTGGTGTTGACTACACTGCTGCTAACCCAGGGCTGGGCGAAATCGATACGCTGATTGGCGCTGAAGGCAATGATACTTTCTTGCTGGGAGATGCCACCAAGTTCTATTACAACGATGGCAACGATACCGGCACTGGCGCAGGCGACTACGCTTTGATTGTCGGTTTTAACCCGAGTGAAGATATCCTCCAACTTCAAGGTGCTCCTAGCACTTACCAGTTAGGTGCTTCACCCGAGGGATTGCCTGCTGGAACCGCTATTTTCAAGAAGACTTCGGGCGCGGATGAATTGATTGCGATCGTCCAATCAGTTTCTTTCCTGGCTATTGACAGCACCTCTTTGCGCTTCGTCTAACGGCAAAGTTCGATCACCCTCGATCGATCGGCGGTTGAAACCGCTTCTTGTCATACGAAGTCCCTCTCTAAGAGACTAAGAAATTTAAGTTAGATTAAGTCCTGCCTTTGGTGCAGGACTTTTTTTGTGCGGTGGATGGGCGATCGGCGATCGCCCAAAATTGATTGTCAAAATGCTATACTAGACCCCTTGCAAAAATAATTAGGACGGGCAAGATGCCCATCCCACAAGAAAAAATAAATCTTGTGGGACGGGCATCTTGCCCGTCCCATCAATTGATGAAAAGGATTTTTGCAAGAGGTCTACTCAAAACCCGAAAATAGTTGTACAATGTTTTTCTAGTAGTTTTTTACCGATCGGCCTCCCAGGTGAAAGCAGGTGAAAACAGGTAAAAAACCCTAAGCGCGGGCGTAATTCAGTGGTAGAATGTCAGCTTCCCATGCTGAACGTCGTGGGTTCGAGTCCCACCGTCCGCTTGCGTCTATAAGAACCTCAAACCAACGATAAATCAACGGTTTGAGGTTTTTTATTGCTGATTTTTGGGGTTTTCAAGGGGTCTAGTTGACTAGAAATTGACTACGATTTGACTAGAAAACGACCAAACTGAGTATCGTTTGAATAGAAATTGAATAGAAATATTCACTTTCTATTCAATTTCCCCCCAATTGCTACTACCCGCAGTCGGCAAGTCAAGACGCCCTGACCACTCATCGGCCCAACAATCTTAAAATTACCTCCACGTCTTCCCGTTCGGCCCTCGTCTTTTTGCGCTGCGCTCTTAACTGGTTGAGCAAGTCGGCCGACTCTGGAAATTCTGCGACGGTCGGAGCCGAGTTTTTAATTTCCTCCCGATCGCGCCGCACTTCCTTGAGCTCTTGCTCCAGCATCTGCACCTTCAGTCCCAAATCGCCGTTGCGCTCGTGTAACTGATTGAGTTCTGCATCCCATTCTGCAAGTTGCTTGTTGGCCGCTTTCAATTCCTGCCTGAGTGATTCATCGTTGCCGTCACTCAGGCACTCAATTTTCCCAAGCGTTCTTCAATCCCTGCTAATTTAGCTGCTAGCAGTGTGTCTAGCTTTTTGTCTAGCAAACTGTCTAGCACTGGCTCAATGTCCGAAATTTCGGACACTTGTGTTTGAGGTTGGATTGGCGGCGCTGATACTGCCTGGTTAGCCGCTTGCTCTAAAGTTCGCACTACCCAAGCGTTGACGCTCAAACCCTCTGCTGCTGCGATATCTTTAATGGTTTCGAGCAAGTCACGGCGGCCGTCCAATCTCAAGTTAAGCTGGCATCTGTCTGTCATGTCTAGTACCTGTCTAGCTGTTGTCTAGTTAGATACTAGCACCTGTCTAGCAGTGTGTCTAGTGGTTGTCTAGTTAGATGCTAGTATCTGTAACTTGCCAATTTTCAAAATCCTAGCTTTGACCGTTATCAAGTCATAACTTCATCAAGTCAGAAGGTTCAAATTCACCTTGCCGAACGTTCCTGACAGGCTTATCGAACCTGACCAAGTAGCTAGTGCCAGCACGGCTGTAGATATTGTCCACAACCTCACCTCGTGCACCTTGATAGAGGCCGCCGACATCCTTGACCACAACCCGATCGCCTATTTCAAAAGTTCTGGGCTTCTTGGCAGAGGTTGCCGTAGGTTTAGCGGTTTCTGTAGTACAGCTCATCATTGAGGACTGAGAGGTTTTAGGAGAAGGCGTAAAAACATCCACATCCTCCACATTAGAGTTAAAACCTTTGCCTAAAGAGGATTCAAGGGTGTGGATGTTATCCTCCACATTGCCTCCACGTTCATCCACATTGACATCTGAAACTTGGTGTTTTTGACCGCTAGATGTGGAGGATGTGGATACAGTGTGGAGCCTATCCTCTACATCTGCAATCCTTGCCCCGTATGAGTTTTGGCTTAATGTGGAGGATGTGGATGTTTCGCAGAGAGAAAAACGAATACTACGTCCTTCTTGTGTAACCTCTCCATACTTCATGGTCGTCAGTTCTCCGAACCAATCTCGAACTGTCTGAGGGGTTGGGCGATACTTTGAGTCAAAAGTTAGCAACACATCTCGTGCTGTTACCGTGCCCCCCTTGCGTTCTGCCAGCGAGATAATTTTTGCGAGATTACTTTCAAGTGCATCGGGACTGGAAACCTCAATATTTATGCTCAAAGCTTGCTGAGTTGTGTACTCAACCCACTTGATAGCGGCCGCGATTTGACTGGCAGGAATCTTAGAGGAAACCTCAATCCCCATGTGTGCAGCGTGGATACAGTGCAGGATGGTTGCGACGCGGCCAACTTTCTCAGCGGCCTTACCTAACATCGCCCGCATCCCTTGTTTGGGATGATTCAGTCGGAGTCGCTGGCAGTGGTTGTAGTAGTCCACAAACAACTTTCGGGCTTCCTCATCTAGCTCGAATTGCATCATCGGGATAGCATCCACCCTTTCGTAGAGCGCTTGCAGCATTGGGTTGATGTCAATCTTTGACACCCCTAAAGTTATCTGAGTTAACGCTGGTGGCTGTTGTACAAAGTCAAATCGGGCAAAGGTTCCGTTATCGTCACTGCCATCCCCCAAAAAAGGTTCTAAGACTTTGGGCTGGATGTTTCCATAAATAGAAAGGGAGACAGCTCCGACGTTGACGGTAGTGCCGGCTGCACGTGCCACTACAGCACCGTTACCGCTCCAACATTCCAGCAAGTCCTCTTTGTCACTTCCCTTGCCACTGCGGTACTGGTTGGCTGATTTGAAAAATCCTGCAAGCTCATCGCACAGCCACAGTATCCCTTGAATGGGATTTCGGCTTACCATCCCTGCTATCCCCTCCCATGTGGCTTTAGTGATGTAGGGGATTGTCTCTACAGGGGCATCAGGCGCGGGGCCCTTGTCCTCATCCTTGCTGTTTTTCCATTGTTCGAGCTCCTCTTTGTAGGCTTTTTCTTGGGCATTGAACTTCTCCTGGTTCTTTTGCCGCATTGCTGCCAGCGGGTCTGTAATCATGGCGTTCAGCACCGGAGTCTTCATCTGGCTTGACTCAGCTATAAGAGCTCCGAAATAGCCAAAAGTCCGACACCGATACCTGTTCCATTCCTCCACAAGCATCGTGCTACTGCCATTCTTCAAGAATCTTGAGACGCCAGAAATCAGTGCCAGCGCGTAGCACTCAGGTTTGAGATTCATGCGTCGCGCTACTTCTTCGATCGGAGCGGCCAGAGATTCAGGGAAGATTTCTGAGAGTTTGACGCTGGCAGACTTGGAGGCCAGTAGTTGTTCAATTCCGATTCTCGTGTCTTCCTTGTTGGCTTCTTGCTCGGACTCTTGTTCAAGCTCGCGGTAAATTTTCCAGACATCGGCAGAGTTGAGACGGTATTTTTGGGCGAGCTCGGAGATTTTAAGCTGTAGCTGAGATTTCTTGAGGTCGGACTCTAGCAGTTCTTCAATCTCTCCCCCTAGCTCGGAGATGTGGG
Organism: Microcoleus sp. D3_18a_C4; assembly: GCF_036702415.1. NCBI lineage: Bacteria > Bacillati > Cyanobacteriota > Cyanophyceae > Oscillatoriales > Microcoleaceae > Microcoleus > Microcoleus sp. D3_18a_C4. The sequence goes on from NZ_JAUBTI010000072.1 coordinate 7,468, forward strand.
GAACTTGAAATGGTTCAGGACGGACAACTTTTGCTGTTGCCCGCGGGGGAGTTGCGAAAACTTTCTTCTCTCCGATCGCCGCTTTGATGTCCTCTGCTGTTATTTGATGTTGGTCGATCCAGTCAGCCAGGTCTAGCCCTTTACTTTTGGGCAAGTTTTCCCAAGCTTTAGAGTTTGGGTAGGGATAAAGCCAGAGGGCGTCGGGGAATTCCTGATGCAATAGCTCAGCGTGTTTGATTCCCGGTTCATCGCGATCGGGAACAATTACAACCTTTGCACCTTGTAAATCTCGGGTGTCGGAGTCCCGCCACTTGCTAGAGCCACCAATATTGCAGGTAGCGGCAAAACCTAACCCCCACATTATGTCAGCACAACTTTCGCCCTCGACAATGAAAATAAGTTCATTATTCGCGATCGCCTTTCTGACCTCTGCGTAGCGGTAAACAGGGATATTCTCACGAGGTACCTCTTTAGTCCCTACTACCCAGCCAATCTGCCGGGAAGCTTTGCACTTGCCCCAATGTTCTTGATGCCAGTCAGCCTCACCTTTACCATTTTTGCCACCTTTCCCGTCATCAAAACGCACGACACGCGCCAAGGGTGAACCGTCGCGGGCGAGATATTCCCAGTAACGAGTCTGGCGGGGACGGATTGCTTTTTTCTCTTGAGGGCGGGCATAGAAAATTTTGCCGTCCTTGTCTGCTTTCGAGGTTGCCTCCCACCCATCAGCGGGCGGTTGGTCGCGGTTACAGACTGACAACTCACCTATGGAGTAGCACCAGTCAGGCTTGCCACAGTGCGGGCAAGGGTTAGATTTTGAAACTTTGACAAGATTGCCACGGGCACTTGAAGTTTGCCCGCCATTCGAGTTAATATTGTCGTACATGAATTTTTCTCGCGCCAAGCGAGGTTGATTACCAAAAGCCGTTGCAGCAGGTTCCAATTGTCAGCAGCGGTTTTTTGGCATTTACAGGTTTTAGAAAAATTAAAACAGGTGGAACCGCCCCGCTAGTTGATTACGGGTGCGATAACGCTATCGGTAAGGCTGACACCGATTAAGCCATTGCAGAATTTAGCGAGACACCACAAAGGTTTTAGTAGTTGAGCTTGGCTTTCTAAGTAGTCTGCTAGACCAACCTGCTTAAACTCTGCAAGGGATTGGGGTATTAATTCGCCGTACAACACAAAACCGCCACACCGATGATGACGCCGATACCAGCGACACCAATATCGCCAGGATCTGCGCTCTTCTATTTTTTCGCGTGGCGTTAGTGGTCGGTTGTCCATGTGAAATATTTTAGGCGATGGATGGGATTGAGAGCACGGATTTTAATTGAACGCATTGTGCAGGAACCTTATAAGGTTCCATTTTCATTAAGCGCGTTTATTGACTGCGTTTTATTAGATTTCTCTAAGTTACACACCTATAGGTGTCGCATTTTATTAAGCACGCAAGAATGAGGGTTTTGAGCAATTTTTAATTGAACTCATTAAATTACAAACCTATAGGGTTCGCCATTCTCTATACACGGAGAATATAGGCGTTAGGACTGCATTTTATTAGAAACGGTTGAGCTAGAACCCTATACCCTTCTGTTTTTTATTAAGCAAGGTAAATACGGGTATGGGGATTGTTAGCACATCATCTCCCCCGATTTAAGAGGCATAATTGCCGTAAAATCTAGAACGCGCTGTGTGCATGGATTTGAGTGTATACGCAAAATCCTGACCTATAGGTAGCAGCTTTTATTCCTGTGTACCGATTTTCGGTGTCTGATTGTGCTATACCTCACCATCAACGATGCGATGATATTCAGCCTCAGCATCCTTGTATTTTTGGCTTCCTCCTTTGTTGATACCCCACACTTCAAGTATTGTTTTGGCCTTTCCCCAGCCCTTAGCTTTGAGTTCTAAAACCCGTTCAGCTTTATCGTTCTCTGAACGTTCAGAGTCGATTTTTGCTAGTTGGTTTGATTGTTCGTTTGCCGAACGTTCATCATCTCCGTCTTCATCATAAGTCAGTGCCAGAGCGCGTTCCAGACGCTCAACAGGATTTAGGATTGCTTCGGCTTCTTGCTGACGCTGTTGCTGAGAAATATAAACTGATGTGCTGATTTCATCCTCTGTATCTGCCTTAATTGCCCTCGCTTTCAATACTTCAATCTCATTTTCCTCTGCCAACTTGCGGGCGATGTTGCCAGCGGAAATTGCACAGGCAATTGCAGCACACAAGCTGACACCTTGCAGTGCTTTGTGAGTGTCTAGCGTTTTGTCTAGTGCTGCGAGGGGAGTCAGCCACAGCACGACAGAGGACGCACTCAATACAAACAGTTTTAGCTGCATAGAAACACCCCCAAACCAATCAGCAGCATCGCCAGACCGCCAATTAAAGCTGCCTGTAAGTCAGTCACTGAAATCTTGAGTAACTTACTCAGGGAATAGTCAAGCAACCAACTCAACCCCCAAGCAATCGCAATTCCTGCTAACAAGAATAAAACGGCTTTCATTGCCATCGGATGCAGACTCGCTATCCACCCCAAAAGGGAGAAAGCGACGCATCCGGCAAGAAAGTAATTTGCCAGATACATCGCTTTCATTTAGTTAGTCCCTCCCGTCAACTTGGCTTTAATCGCATCAATCCGAGTGCGGGCATCACTGTCAGCTTTATCAATCCCTAAACCCAGTCGCGCATAACCGGGACGCAAGCTGTGCAAGTGCTTAGCTAGTCGAGTGTCTGAGCGTTTTTTACCCAGTTCATTATCAGCCACAACCCCCTCATATTTGCGGTGATGGCGGTGAACTTTAGCATCGGCTTCTTCAACTTTTGCCAGTGCTTCATAAGCGCGCTTAGACTGCTTTGCACCGTCTGTTTTCTCCTTTGCTAAATCCTTCATTGCGTCCGCTTCTTCCTTAGTAAAGTAGCGCGGTGCTGGCACAACTGGAACACTACGGATACTGGAAAAGTTACCAGGATTTAGCGGGGTGATGACACTTGCGTCAGTGCTTGCCAGAACTTTTGATTTGTCAATAGCGTGTCCGCCGTCGTTGCTGGCAGTCATTTTTCCAGCATCAGAATTGCCGCCGAATAGGCGTAGTTGTAAGCTCATAATTTTGTCCCGATTTGAATGTTGATGCGAACTGGGGATGGGAATAAATTCAAGGGATTGATTTGTCGCCACATAGACATTGCCAGCACAAATACCCCCGCCGATGCGAGTACAAGTGCGATGAGTTGTCCAAGGTCAACCCAGTCTAAAAAGCTAGTGGAAGTCTGGCGGGTGAAACCACACACAGGGAACGAACCGTCGTTAGTCCAATCTAGTATGTCTAGTGTGTTGTCTAGCACCCTATCTAGTGTGCCTACAGTGTCACTGTCTACAGTGTCTACAGCTTGCGGGTTAAGCAGTTCAGGCGTGGTGTCTACAGTGTCTAGCGGTAGGTCTAGCACTGTGTCTACAGTGTCTACAGTCGCTGTGTCAAGCAGTTCAGGCACTGCGTCTACACTTCCTAGAACTGTGTCTAGTGGTATGTCTAGCACTGCGTCTACACTGTCTACAGTCGCTGTGTCAAGCAGTTCGCCGTCAACGAGGTACAGTTCTAGCAGTGCTTCCCACGTAGCAGTCCTAGACAACTTCCCGAACTGCTTGGCATCCTCATTGGTGAAACCACGGTCAAAGGCGATCGCCTTTAATTGGTCAATGCGACGGTAGCTGACGGTAGGTTTAGTCATGGCAAAACCCCGTCAACTCAATCATTAAGAGTTGCGATCGTCCGTTAGGACAATCGGCTGAAAATGGCATAATTTATAGGCTCCAAACGTTGAGATTGAACGGTTTGGGGAAGTCGTGACTTGTTAAGCAGTTCCAAGTGCTTAGCAGTCGCGCAACAATCTTCCTTAGTTACTCACGATTGCAGACTTCCACTTCCTTGTCAACACAGGGAGTGTAAAGTTTTATGTCCCAAAAGTTGCCCCTAGAATCAACATCCTAACAGTATCAAAGCGGGCGTAAATGCTCCAAAATCTTGCCATCTAAATAGACAGAATTAATCACTTTCTCAGACGTATCACACCATTTAGCAACAACAGCACTCGGTACACCCTTGCCAACTTGTTCGCTGATAAAAGTATCCCGGCAAGAGTAAGGGGTAGTCGTTTTGTGATGTCCTTCACAGGCACGAGTTTTCTCGGTTATTGGGTCAACCAACTTGTGCCAAGTTCTTATAGTAAAATTGCTGTAATTAATCGCCCCGCCCTTTTTAGGTGAGGGAAAAACCAGACTGTTTTTGTCCGTCAAATTTTCAGGCTCAAGCTTTCTTAAAAACTCGCTTAACTCCTGATTACAAGGGAACCTACGACGCTTGTTGTTTTTACTACCATCAACCCTAGTTTCTATCCCGCCCGGATGCTGCACACTGCCGTTAAACACAATGTGAGAAAAGTCGGAGGCAATATCGCGCCACCTCAAGCCAACAGCCTCAGAGGGACGGCATCCAGTCATAAACCAAAACTGCACCAAAGGGTAATAGTAGCAAAGCTTCTGCCCTCCATAGCCTCTGCCGTTCCAATTCCCTTTGTGGTTCTTAAAAGCTTCTAATACCAATGCCTTTTCTTCGGGACTAAAAGCGTTAGGTTCAGGGTCACTTTGCCAGTTGTGTTTTGGCAAGTCGGCTGCCATTCCGTTAAAAGGGGAAGCGGACAACCTGGTAATAATTTTGAATTTAATCCCCCATTCAACGGCTGCATTCACGTAAGTCAAGACTCGCTTAGTCATGCTGTTAGTAGTATCACCTAGCAGCCACGCGCGTATTTGCAAAGCATCATCCTCGGACAAACTTTGGTAGGGGCAGCGGTCAATATAAGCCTGAATGCTCGTTACTAAATAGTGAAAAGTTGTGGGCTTGACAGCAGGTTTTTTGAACTCTAAATATCTCTCAAATAATTTACTTAGAGTCAGTTCCGGTTTAGGCTTGATTGTCTCAACAACAGTCAAGTGAGTCTGTGACTTGTACTTCTTGAGTGTTGGGTCAAACCGTTCAAACTTGATGTCAGATTCAATCACCCGTGCTTTAGCTTCTGCTAGCTCTCGGTTTTCATCGGTGTCAGCCAAATTGAGATATAGGAATTTTTGCTTACCTCCACAAAGATGCCTCGGCATCTGCAAGCGCAACCTCCCCTTGTCAGTCCCAACAACAACAGAACCCTTGGAAGCTTTTCCACTAAATTCCAAAATTTTGGTCATGCTTTACTACCCAAACTAGACCCCTCAATTTTACTCAACTGACTAGAGAATGACTAGAAAAACCACCAATGAGAATAAGAGTTTTGCTCTAAACCTTGTCAGATAAAGCTTGTGACCATTTGTGCCTACCGCTTCCCATGCTGAACGTCGTGGGTTCGAGTCCCACCGTCCGCTTGCGCGAACAGTATTTAAAACCCTTGAGGAATCAAGGGTTTTGGCGTTTCTAGGGCTTGTTCTCTGTGGTTGCACAGGATGTTTTGGAGACAAACACAGAGTTTTTGGAGACAAACACAGGGCTGTTTGGAGACAATTTGGAGACAAAATTGGAGACAATCAAGTGCCTAGACTTGCCAATATGTCCAAGACTGCTTCCATATCAGCCAAGTCTGCCCTCGACTTTTTACGCCGCGCTTTTAACTTATTGAGCAAGTCTGCCGGCTCTGGAAAATCGGGAAAATTTTTCCTGGCTGCATCATTTTTTGATTTTTGTCTCAGGTCGGAGAGTTCCCCCTCAACTTCTTCCCGATCGGGGCGTTCTACTTCGAGTTGCGATCGGAGTGTTTTCACATCCTCTCTCAATTTAGGAATGAAAATTTAATAACTTTAGCGTCTGCTAAATAGTCGGAACTGCACGATACAGCACTTCCGGATGTTATGAGGTACAATAGAATCGACTAAAAATAATATACAAATGAAAGCATACTCAGTAGATTTGCGATCCTTTCATAGTAGCAGCCCATTTAGAACAGAAGCTGTCGATCAGAAAAACAGCAGAAATATTTGCCTGCAGTAAAAGCTTAGTTCAAAAACTTGTCAACCAACAAAAAATCGAGGGAAATTTACAGCCCTTACCCAGGGGTAAACCCAGATTCAGTCATTTGAATAATGGGTCACAACAATTAAGAGAAATAGTGGCAGCACATCCCCATGCAACCTTGGTAGAATTGTGTGAGTTATTCGCCCAAAAGACAGGAAATTGGGTAGGCAGAACAGCAAGGTGTAGTGCCTTACAGAAGTTGGGATTAAATCGTAAAAAAAAACAGTCAGGAGTAGCCAAGCAGGCACAGAAAGAGTCATGAAGTTAAGGTTAGAGTATTGGGAAAAAGTCAAGTATATCGAGCCCAAAAATCTATTTTTTTTAGATGAGACGGGAGTATTACGCTTGTTTAACCCGAACTCATGCTTCCAACGAGGGACGAGAGCCTAAGCGGTCAAACCTTTTTATCGAGGTAAGAAAGTCACAGTAATTGGTGCACTTAGTCTCACGCAAGTAGTGGCATTAATGACCCTAGACAACTCGATGGATAGCCAAGCATTTGAGGTGTTTACCCTTGAAATGTTTAGTGCCAGAATTGTGGTCGGGAGCAGTAGTAGTGATGGATAACTTACCAGCGCATAAAGTAGATTCAATTAAGCCCGTAGATTGAAGCGGTGGGTGCTTCCATCTTGTGTTTGTCCCCATACTCTCCTGATTTTAATCCAATACGGTTCAGTTAAGGGCTATGCAGTGCTTAAAACAATAAATACAGGAGGATTCATTATGATTCCAGTACCTCTGTGTTTAACTTGTTTAGACCGAAATTTGGAAACAGGCTTTTTCACGACTCTTGGGTTGTTTGTCGCTCACTATTTCCGGTATATTTTGATCGAGAATCTCCAAAGTCAACCAACTCAAAAAAAGGGAAGTTCTTGTTGTTGTAACCGCTGAAATTTTGGCAGCCCGCGACGAACAACTCGTAATGTTCCAGTAAAAGAAAGAAGCAAGGGTGAAATGCTTGCGTTGCTTGCCGCTTGAAAAATTAATGACCTTAAAGCTCTTCGGTCCTAGTAGTAACCCATATATTTCTTGTACCACCTCAAGAGGCTTTTGAGAACGAAGATGAGTTTTTCGTCCTAATAAATGTACTTTCAGTTCATCAATCGTATTCTCAACTTCCCAACGTTGATGATATTCACAGGCAAGTAACTGGGCCCGAAAGTTTTCCGCGTCCAACAAGCTGGTAATTAAACGATATCTAATTTGTGCTTCTGGGCGGTCATCATTCTCAATTGTGTACTCAATTACTCTTACCTGTATTGGCTGAAATCCTTTTTTTCTTAATTTCCCCGATGGATAAATCCAACTCAAATATGAACCGTCATCTAATTGTGTTTCGTTTAAGAATTTAACTTTGGATGGAATTTGCCCCAAATACTCACAACCTTTACTGACTGTAGCTTCTACCATCGCATAAGAATGTAAGCCTCTATCCCACATCAACAGCATTCCCGGCGTTACTGATCTCCATAACTTTAACGCTCTTACTCTTTCTCCCATTTTATATGGACACATTAAGGCATCAAATATTAAATGTGTTCCTGCCTCTACTAAAATAACTAATCTCGATGCAAGGAAACGCTGCTCTTGTACCTGGACGGCTTCCTGGACGACCAAAAACTCTGGCATTTTCATCACCCAGAGAGGAGATATAAGCAGGTTCCGTCTATCACTACGACTCTGAGTTCGTTGATAAAAGCTCCTACTGTTTCAACTGTAGCCCTTGGTCGTACTAATGAATGAAACAACTGTCTCATCACGCCTGCTGCTAATCTTTGTCTGGCTTGAGTAATTGCCGATTTACATGGAAATCGGCAATATTTACCAATTTTTATCCACCCTTCATTAAGACCATCAAGCAAATTTTTTAGTACATCCCGCATTGCATCTTTCGACCACAGACTCATGGCGATTACCAGACACACTACCAGTTGTGCTGGTAGGGCGCGATGACGTTTCTCTTCAACCTTGGTTTTAGTAATCGCCTGTTCGATTGCAGTGGCTGGAATCGCCATTTCTATTGCTTTGAATATCTCCGTACTTGGGATTTTGAGAGATACTAATGAGAATTCTTTGAGATGCACGCTAACTTGCTCTCCCTTTTTGCATACAATACCTAATTTACCACAGTTTAAGCCTTAACTGAACCGTATTGGATTTTAATCCAATTGAATTATGGTGGTCGCAACTCAAATCTTTATTGATCCAGTTTTCACCAAGCAGCACTAAAATGGTTGACACGATAATTGCTGTGGCTCTTGACTTAATTAATCCGAAACATCTTAAAAACTGGTTTACTAATTGCTGCTACTGTACCTCATAACATCCGCAAGTGCTGTATGCTGCTAGTTCTCAACAAAAAAAACACCCCCGTAGGGGTGCTGTTGCTTACCAGGTAATTTTTCTAGCTAACTGACTTAACTAAACCCTTCCTCATCAGCCGGGTCGCCGTAGGGATCTTCGCTGGCCGGGATCACATTGCCGAACATTCCAGCATCCGCTACGTAGTCTGCGGGGTCGCCGTAGGGGTCTTGGCTGGCCGGGGTCAGGTTGCCGAACTGTCCGTAGTCGGTACCGGCGTAGTCAGCGGGGTCGCCGTAGGGGTCTTGGCTGGCCGGGGTCAGGTTGCCGTACTGTCCGTACTCAGCCGGGTCGCCGTAGGGGTCTTGGCTGGCTGGAGTCACGTTGCCGTACTGTCCGTACTCAGCCGGGTCGCCGTAGGGGTCTTGGCTGGCTGGAGTCACGTTGCCGAACTGTCCGGGATTTGAGGCATCTTCGTAATAGCCGTCAGGATCGAGTTGCTCGCTGTCTGGCCCGACGATCGCATCTTTTAACTTCCGCAAAAATCCGTCTACCATGATAAAGTTCCTCTTTTTTATGTGCTGAAAAACGACTGTTTTAGATTGGGAATCCCAGATTTAATTGAAAGTCACGGAACCTGCAATCTAAAATCTCAAATGCTTAGACTACTGTGCGGGAACAGGACTTGTAGCTTCCGGCAAGGTAGTAAGGTCTCGACCGGTATTTTGGTTGTTGTACCCCTGGAATTCGCGGTAACGCGCTGCCTCGGACTCCGGAACTTTTATTCCTTCAGGCGGGGGCGTTACCCAGACCGCGCGATTCTGGGCATCGCGGTAGTACACCCGACCGTTTTTGGAAAGGTAATGTTTTCCCTGCGGCCCCTTTTCTTGTTTATTTTTGTGCTGATTGTAGATGTAGTAAAGGGCCGCTGCTCCTGCTAAAGTAATCCCTACTTTTTGAGCATTGCTCAGTCCTTTTTTGGCTTGTGGGGAAGGAGTAGAGGCGCGATTAGTTTGCACTCCTCCAGCGCGAGTGTTGTCAACAGGAGGCGGGGGAGCGGAATTTTGCTGGCTAGAACCGCAAGCACTCACAAAGGGAAAGGTCAGCAGCGTTGTCAGCAGCAGAGCCATGAAGCGCGATCTTTGGGGTTCGGGTTTGATTGTGTTCATTGCCGCTCCGAATTGTCGGGATTATAGGTAGGGTGTGTTCTGGCGAGGTTGAGGAACCTGAGCTGCTGCTAACAGTTTTTAGAGTAAATTAATTTCTCAAAGCAATTTTGACAAAAGTAGTTGCTGAGAATTTATCAACAGCGCAGGTACGGTATTGCGTTTCTATTTAATCATGCTGTAATCTCTCGATGATTTACTCATTCCAGGGATATAAATAAAGTTTCTTTGATTTCAGTCCGCAGGTATATGCAAATGCGCGGCTTCGGGTAACAATATATTCCGTTTGTGGACGGCTCAAAGCAAAGTGAAGCAGACGGAGGGGGCGAGTCCGAAACTCCAAGCAGCACTGGCGTGGGAAAGGAGGCGGGATTTAGATTAGAAGGAAGAAGGAAGAATGCCCTTCGAGTTCGCGATCGGGTAAAAAGCAGGAAGAAGCAATAATAGCCAGGGTTTAAGCAATTAATATCAATTCCGGTGGCATCGGAATGATTTAACCGCAGAGGACGCAGAGAACGCAGAGGGAGAGAACAGAGAAATGAATAATTCCGATGAATGGCGGATTTGATATAAGAACATCCTAACCGTCTTGGCGGTTGCTATATAATTCCGGCGGTATTTAATTGGGTTGAACTCAGCGCGAAGCCATCTAAACTTTATGTTAACAGAATCGGGTATATTGGACAAGAATTAGTGACTACATCCACAACATTTAATTATACTTTACCCTGCCGGAGACTCCAACCAAAAATCACCACGATCGAACCGTTTGTTGACGTAAAACATCCCAAAATTGAGCGGTGAAACATTATTAATTAATTGATATTATTACCATCTCAATTTGTGCTGTGATTGGCGGTGCTGATCCAGGGGTGGATATCGAAAGTTACGCGCGCCGCTCAATACGAATGGTTAAAGAAAATTTTAGAATTGCCGAAGGCCATACCCTCACCTGACACAATTGCACGAGTATTTTCTCGCCTCAACCCGGAGCAATTTCACAAATGTTTTTTGAGTAGAATTAAATCTATTAGTTGCTTCAATCCCGGAGAAGTAATCGCAATTGATGCCCAAACTCTTCGCCATTCTTACGAGCGGGAATGAGAGCAAAAAGCCATTCATAGGGTCAGTGCTTGGGCGACCCGTCAAAGATTAGTTTTAGGACAAGTTAAGGTTGATAAAAAATAAGATAAAAATCACCGCTATTCCGGCTTTACTCAAAGTATTAGAATTAAAGGGAAGCATTGTCATTATTGATGGCCGGGGATGTCAGAGGTCAATTGTGAAGTCAATTGTCGAACAATAAAGAAATTGTGGAATCACCTTAAAAAAGAACAAAGCCTCCCTGTCTGTTCGAGTAGAATAGTTGTTTAAGCAAGCAATTAGACAAGGCTTTTCTGGATTTACACATACAACTCATTCGACAACTAAAGAGAGTAATCACGGTCGCTCATAAATTCGACATTACAACCATGTTAAGTGACATCTAAGAGCCGATCTATCCGACAATCAATGGTACAAACTTCACACTATAGGCTTGATAGAATCCGTGAGAAGGGTGAAGGGAAAAACAACTATTGAAACTGGTTATTACATTAGTAGTTTACCAAATGAGGCTCTCTCATCTTGGTGAATCAGTGCGTAGCCCTTGGGGAATTGAAAATTCTTTACATTGGGTATTAGATGTGGGTTTTCGGGAAGATGATTGTCGGATTATAAAAGATAATGCTCCGCAAAAGTTGGCTATGATTAGACACATCTCGATCAATCGGTTGAAGCCAGAAAAAACCTCAAAAACCGGAGCCAAAAATAAGCGACTTCGAGCCGGGTGGGATGATGAATATTTGACTAAGCTCCTCGCTGTTACAGTTAACTAAATTCTTATAAATAAGTCATTAGTAACTCTTATACAACCTGTAAACAGTGGTTGTAATATTTTTATTGTCTCAAAATTAGCACAAGCGTAAAAACTACCATTAATCAGTTCCTATTTTCTTACAAAAGTCATTACAAAGTGTATCTGTAGCTTCTAAGAATGGTGAATTTATCTCAAACTATACTCACCACTGATGAACAGTGTTCAATAAGATGCGTTCCCCCGGGGTGCACCCACACGCTCTAGATATTGTAATCTTTGCAAAATCGATAAGTCCTTGCCGTCGGTCTCCAGCCATCGATTTCGCCCCTTCAGGAGCCATTTGCCTATTGATATCTAAACTTCGGGCAATTTCACTATGGTTTTGGCTATCAGATTCCATGAGAATTATTCTCGCTCGTCAGGCAATCTGTTGTGGCGTGTTGTGTCTGTCGCTCAACTGTTGAACTTGAGTCCGCTCGTCATCGCTTAAATTTAATGTTTTAGGAGTTAACTTAGGCACACCGTGATTCCTTGATACGTTCGCCGAAACGGTTTTTAAGCCGACTATTTATTTTCCCACGAATAGGGTCTGTTTATTTCCGCCGTGCTCTACTAGAGCATCGACTCGAACGGGCTATAACCTCCGTAAGTAAAGAAAAATTACTGCTATTATACTGGATTGCCACCAAAAAACTCAAAACAAGAGAAGAATTAGCCACGATGCACCGCTCCAGACGAATCAACAATATATCGTTGGTTAAGAGCTTACAAACAAGGTGGAATAACCTCATTACTCACAGTTAAAAAAGCTCCCGGGAAAAGTCCACATATACCACCCTCCGTGAGAGAAAAATTAATCAAAAAACTGCCAGAACCACAGGGGGAAACAAGTTATGGTCAATTACAGATATGGCTAGAAAAAGAATGCGGAATCCCAGTGAGCTATAAAGTCGTACATGACCTCGTTCATTATAAATTAAAATCTTACCTCAAAGTCCCAAAACCCAAAGCAATAAGATGAACGAAGTTGCACAGACAACTTTCAAAAAAAAACTGTGGGAGACGCTCAAAGCAATGATTAAATTTTTTTAAATAAGACAGCCTGTAAGGATATGGTGTCAGAACGCGAGTAGATTTGGATTGATTACTCTGCAGGCAGGATGATTACATTGAAGGGGATAAAAGCCGTCGGCAAAAAGCCATATAATCGAGGCACATTCTATGTTTAGGAAGTTGTAGATCCATCCCCGGGTGAACAATTTTATCAAGAAGTTTCTCAGATAGATCACAACTGCTTTCAAGATTTTTTCAAGGGACTTGCTCAAAACTACTCAGACTATTTCAATCTAATTATCATGGATAAGGGTAGCTTTCATAAAGCTCTGTTATTAGATTGGCATGACCAGGTAATGCCAATATATTTACCTACCTATAGTCCTGAAGTGAATCCGAGTGAAATCTTGTGGCAACCTACAAAAAAAGACCTCAATTGGGAAAACTATTCGAGTTTAGATAAACTCAAAGAACAGGTAAATATAATTATCAAATCTCTCACGAAGGAAGAAGTTTTATCTCTCTGTGGTTGGGACTATATCCTTGAAGCGATATTAAGTGCAGGTTCATAAGCTGCTACGCATTTAAATTGAATCCAGAGACGAGCTCTCCTGCCCGTTCCACAATAATTGTAGAAAAATTGACTGTCAAATTAGGTGTACAACAGCTTAGTGAATTGGTATTATATGAAGGCGATTTGAACGACGCCCAATTTGAGGCAAAATTTGACAAAATCCTCTCCATAGGCGTTTTTTGTCATGTAGGTAATTTAACGCAAGCTTGCCCAAAGCTCGCCTGTTTCCTCACAGATAACGGCAAAGTTTTCATTCACATCATCACAGTTCGCACTCCCAACAATATATCCAGCGTTTTCACCCACAAATACATTTTTCCCCACGGTCGTTACTGGAAATACGATGTTCCAGCCACAACAAAGACCTCAAAACCATAAAAAACTGGTATCTCAACGGATATAATTACTCCACAACCTTTGCTAACTGGCTGAAAAACTTTGAGGATTCTCAGGCAATAGTTAAAGATTTAGACTACGGCATCGACTATGCCAAATTTCGGCGAAGCTGGCGGTTTTATCTGATTTGGTTTGTGGCTAATTTCGCGAGTTGCGACGGCCAATATAACGGCAACGGTCAATATTTAATGGTTCGTGCCTAACCGCTAATCAAGACCCAGCTCACAAAACCGAACACCCCGAACCCCGAATTCTCAAAGCAGTCGGGGTTCTTGAGTGCGAGCTACTTATCGGGAGAAGGAAAGGTTTCAACCTAGATTTAGGGCGATCGAAAAGTGTTGCCTTCTTTGGAGGAATTTTTCTGATTTTAAAAAAAGTCCCGAATCAGATTATCGATCGGTGAATAAGACCTATATCAAGCGTGAGCCTGCACAATACTTTTTAAATTCCCTCCTCGATCGGTAGTGATGATCTCCGCTCTTTTACTACCACAAAAGGGTTGATTTATACAATGGTAGACACTATGAGACCTTCTCTTCCTCAAGACGATCCGAACCAAGAACAGCGCCGCAATTCCTTGAATCGCCAGCAACAAGCTTATCAGTTTGACTATGAGAGTTTATCACCTTTGGCATTATTGAAAGATGTGCCTGCCGTCGAAAATTTTTCGAGCAAGTATCTTGCAGAACGGATATTAGCAACATCGGAACTTCCGGCAAATATGCTGGCCGCCGATTCGAGAACTTTTCTCGATCCTCTCGACGAACTCCAAGACTATGAAGACTTTTTTACTTGGCTGCCGCTACCTGGAGTTGCCAAAATTTACCAAACCGATCGCTCTTTTGCAGAACAGCGCCTGTCTGGAGCAAATCCGATGGTGCTTCGCCTGTTAGATGCCAGCGATCCTCGGGCACAAACACTGGCACAAATTTCCGGTTTTCACCCGTTATTCGATCTGCAGCAAGAGTTGCAGCAAAAAAACATTTACGTTGCCGATTACACAGGTACTGACCAACACTATCGCGCCCCTGCTCTCGTTGGAGGCGGAAGCTATGAAAAAGGCAGAAAATTCTTGCCGAAACCGCGAGCTTTTTTCGCTTGGCGGTGGACGGGAATTCGCGATCGCGGTGAAATGACACCGATCGCCATTCAACTAGATCCCACGCCAGATAGCCATGTCTACACCCCATTCGATCCTCCTGTCGATTGGCTGTTTGCGAAACTCTGCGTGCAAGTAGCAGATGCCAATCACCATGAAATGAGCTCGCATTTAGGTCGAACTCATCTGGTGATGGAACCAATTGCGATCGTCACCGCCCGACAGTTGGCTAAAAATCACCCGCTTAGCCTGCTGCTGAAACCGCACTTTCGCTTTATGTTGACCAACAACGATCTGGCACGTTCTCGATTGATCAATCCCGGCGGGCCCGTCGATGAATTGCTAGGTGGCACCTTGGCTGAGACAATAGAAATAGCTAGAGAGGCTTGCAGTACGTGGAGTCTCGATGAATTTGCGTTGCCCGCTGAACTGAAAAATCGGGGCATGGATGACACAAATCAACTGCCTCACTATCCTTACCGAGATGATGGATTGCTGCTGTGGAATGCGATCGAAACCTTTGTATCGGGCTATCTTAAATTCTTTTACCCGACGAATCAGGCGATCGCCCAAGATGTGGAACTGCAAACCTGGGCTCAAGAATTAGCGTCTGATAACGGCGGTAAAGTCAAAGGAATGCCAGACCACATCGACACAGTTGAACAATTAATTGCAATTGTCACAACTGTAATTTTTACCTGTGGCCCGCAGCATTCAGCAGTCAATTTTCCCCAGTATGAATACATGAGTTTTGCAGCTAATATGCCTTTGGCCGCCTACCGGGACATTCCTAGGATTACCGCTTCGGGTAATCTAGAAGTGATTACGGAAAAGGACATTTTACGGTTGCTTCCTCCCTACAAACGAGCGGCCAATCAACTGCAAATTCTGTTTATTTTGTCAGCTTATCGATATGACCGTTTGGGTTATTACGATAAATCTTTCCGAGAACTCTACCGGATGAGCTTCGACGAAGTTTTTGCGGGAACCCCGATCCAACTTTTAGCCAGACAGTTCCAGCAAAATTTGAATATGGCAGAACAGAAGATTGATGCCAACAATCACAAACGAGTAATCCCTTATTTTGCTCTCAAGCCTTCGTTGGTCCTAAATAGCATCAGTATATAGGAGTTTATTTTTGGGGTTGGGCGTCTCGCCAACCCCTACTCCCAAAAATAAAATTCATTGTTTGTGGAACAGGCCGGAAAGCCTGTTCTTAAGCATGGTTAAAGATGTGTCTCCAATGCGAATTCTCAGTTTTTATACTCTTCAACAATCGAGCAATTTACAGACATTGTTCCAGAGGAATCAGTGAAGGTAACTTCATCTTGATAATGCCGGGGTGTTTCCACCAGAAACCGCCAAGCGTCGCCAGCATCGATTAAATTCATGCGATCGGGATAGTGAGTTTGCAACAACTCTTGCACCATCGGATAATAGTCTGAGTTGATGCTGGGGAAAATATGATGCTCTGTGTGGTAAGAGAAATTCAAGTGCAGCAGGTCAAATATTTTAGGAACCCGCACAGAAGCACTGTTGATCAGCGGGTCATTAATGGCGGTCATCCGGCAACCCATGTGGTTGGTATAGATGTAAAACATTGCGCCTGCATGACCAATTGCGATCGGCAAAAAGTAGGCGAGGGCGATTTTGAGGGGATGAAAATTTAGGTAGAATAAAATGCTCGCATGAATGCCTAAAATTCCCAGACATTCAAATGCGATTCTCAATCTATCTTTAGGACTAACTGTAAAGGCAGCCGGTACGTAATCAACAGATTTATCGTTAAATAACAGTACCGAGGTGAGATTGCGGAAATTATGCACTAACCACGAACCGGCCATCCCTACAATTAACCACACCGGATTGACTTCCACCGAGGGTACAAACAGATTTTGAATCCATTTTCCCCAAGTATCTGGTTGCTGGTACAGATAGTTGCGATCGGGGTCTGCCAAAGAATTCGTGTTATTGTGATGTACGAGATTGTGCAGATTTTTCCACTGTGTAGGTGGCATAAACAGCATACTTAGTCCCAAAAAGGCGATCGGATAAGTAAGGCGAGACTTTTTCTGAACGCTGCCGTGCATCAAATCGTGGGAGCTAAATAGCAAAACTATGATACTATTACCCATCATGACGGCTAAAGGTAAGTAAAGCCATAAAAGGTAGACAGGCCAGCGATCGAGATTATCAGCAATTCCCCATCCTAACAATAATATCCCGATATTTATCAGCAGTATCCCTAACTTGCTGGAATTCGCTTCAAAGGCCTCTGATGGCAGCAGCGGACGCAATTTTTTAACATATACCGAGTGGTGAATTAGCGTTTCTTTGCCTAAAGTCGGCGTTGCGGTATTGTCTAGAGTATTGAGTGATTTTTCGGATTTCATGTGATCGCTAAGAGGATTTTGATGTGACTTAATAAGTTTCTAAATTTAATTAGATCCCGTACCAGATTTTAGATTGAACCCACACATAAATCCGGCGGCTTATTGTTGTCAGGATGCGGAGATTTTATCGGTCTCCACTGCGGCTATCCGGGAGCTTGCGATCAAATTGCTTGAGATCGAGGCGGCCTGATTGTTCTACCATGATATTATTGTATCCTATAAAAATATTTTTGGAACAACTCTTAAAGGCTTACGCATCGATAATAGTCTCCCAATTTTGAGGTTGGTTTAATCCCAATAACCAATCACAAATAACCTATAAAATTAAAAAAGTCCGTTTCCCTGAACAATTTCTTTAATTGTCGTCAGCGTATCTAACCCGATCAATCCCCGGCGATAACCTTTTTGGTTGGACATTCCCAAAAATATCGCATCTCCCCGATTTTGATAGCGCCAAAACCGAGGTGAGGCATTAATAAAAGTTGAGGCGCTGTTAACATCCAGAGCAAATTGGCGACTTTCTAAGTAAGATTCAGTGGCAATGCAGTCAGCGTGGCCGCTGCTGTAGCGGTTGATCCAGCCGATCGCAATCTCTAAACTATCGACAACTTTAAACGCTATGGTTTTGTTTAAATACGGTTGAGTCCACTCGTATGGTTCCGCCAGCTTCAACTCTGGGAAATCTGCAACAAGATCCGCATCGCCGCTAATTTGAAAGCCTTTTTCTTTTAAACTGTTCCACAGCCTGACTAAGGAAGAAGGCTTTTGGTTGCGATCGATCAGCACTTTCTCGATCGCATTAACAGGATCGGGCACGCTTTGATGGCTGTCCAAAATCATCCACCTTGCCATCTCCAAACTACCAGTCGGCGACCAATAAAGGTAACAATTTCCCATTGCCGACCTCAAAACTGGTGCTGTGCACAGCCTAACCACCTGCTGCACCAAACTTGGTCTACCGTAGGGAATAATTAAATTGAGATATTGGTCTTGAGTGACCAATTCTCTGATCGAAGCGCCCCGATCCGGCGGCAGTACCTGCAAACATCCCGATGGCAAACCGACCTCATCGATCGCCGAAACCAAAGCTTCTCCAATTACTGTATTAGTTTGCCAGCTTTCGCTGCCGCCTTTGAGAATCAAACTGTTAGCGCTTTTGAGAGACAAACCCGCGGCGATCGCCCCCAACTCTGGAAACGCCTCGTAAATTAGAGCGATCGCCCCCAGTGGTAGCGACTGACAGTAAACCTGACACCGATCGACCTGATAAGAAGCATTGATCACCCTGCCGATCGGATCTGGCATTTCCCCCAACCGTTCCAGAATTTGCACAGTTGTCTTGATCCGTTCCGGCGTCAGCTTCAGCCACTCCACAATCAACTCGGGAATCGCCATGTCCCGACTCGCTTCTAGATCCAGAGTATTTGCTTCTAAAATGTCATTTTGTCGGCGTTTCAGCGAGCCCGCCATCGCCTGCAAAGCTGCCGCGCGATCGGCACTCTTTGTCGCCGCCAACTCCAAAGAAGCTTGATAAGCGCGACGCGCGACATTTGCGGCATCTGATGAATGGGTAAAATCCTCTATTATCATCTAGCTAACGCCTGTAAGCGAGCCATACCATCAGCGCCGGCAGCATTGCTAGCAGCACGGCGACCATTGCCCACAGAATAATATTCGGGCCCGGCGAGTGTAGCGCCAAGGGCAACCAAATCACTAGCGGCACCAATATCATACCCAAAGCCAGTGGCAAATAATGGGCCTTCAAACCCGGATGCGCTCTGTTCCACTGGTGGCCCGTCCACCGCCAAGCCTGCTTGTAAGGATAGTTCGTTGATAGTTGCTCGATCACGTCTCCACTTTCGTCCAATACAAATATTTGTTGACAGCGGTTGCAGCCAAAGGCTTCTGTCAACGTTATGGGAACTAGACGACCCCGCCGTCGGCAAGGACAGGGGTACTCATCGTTTAAGTCAATCTTTGGAGCTTTTTGAGATGGCACTAGCGATCGGATAAAAAAAGCGTTTTTGCAAAAATAATCGTTAACATATCCACTTAATCAAACTTGTCAATTCCGCCCTAGCGAGGCTTTCAACTGCCTGTTCCGAGATCTCGCCCGATCGGCAATTTTGACTTGCAAGTTCTGCATTCAATCTTACCACTAACTTAGGTATTTTCAACCATCATTAGGAGTATACCGAAAACTTTCTTTATCTACTTTCCGGTTTTCTTGATT
The DNA here is from genome assembly GCF_036702415.1 of Microcoleus sp. D3_18a_C4. NCBI lineage: Bacteria > Bacillati > Cyanobacteriota > Cyanophyceae > Oscillatoriales > Microcoleaceae > Microcoleus > Microcoleus sp. D3_18a_C4. Next base: position 26,598 of record NZ_JAUBTI010000072.1, read on the forward strand.
TTGTTTATCTTCTAAAGCGGGTGACGCGATTCGAACGCGCGACATTCACCTTGGCAAGGTGACGCTCTACCACTGAGCTACACCCGCATTTCCTGCGGTATTAACAATATTGTCTCAATTCTCTAAATTTGTCAAGTCTTTTTAGTAAGTTTTTTTCACAAACCCAGTAAACCCCCCCAAACCCACTCCCCACCTGCAATTTCAGCAGCCATATCGTTAACCAAATCAGTAATTGCCGTGAAAATTGACCGCCATCGGCCCACGGCAAAGCTACAATCAAGCTGGAATTGTGGGAGAACACTGTCATGTCAGATTTAAATCGCGGAATCATGAAGTTCAAGGGAGCTGACAGTCCTATAGCGATCGCCATTTCGGCGATTGTCATTGCCGGCGGAATCGGCTTCTTGATCTGGTGGGCGCTGCAATCAGCCTACACCTTCAGCTAACAGACTACTCAAACGTAAAACTTATAAGGCATTGCTCAGAAGGCAGAATTTAAGAAAAATTCTGTCTTTTGCATTTTTTGCCCTTAGTCTTGAGTTTATTGCCCAGGAATGCGGATCGATTGCTGACGATCGAATGATTGCCATAAATCACCCGATCGGGTGAGTCGCTAGCATGAGCCGAGATGACAAGCGAATTTCAAAGGTGGTACCCGCCACGTGATTTATCCGTGGAATCAATCCAAAATCTAAAATCTAAAATCCTCAAGAAAGAGCATTTATCCGTGGGGTCGCCTCTAAAATCTAAAATCTAAAATCTAAAATCGATTGACTTCCCGATCGACTACTTTTGTAGTACACTTGTAAACACGGCGCGCCGAGAACGCAGTTTTAAATGCAAGTGTTTGCAAGGGTTGTATCTCAACAAAAATTTATGGCAAGCTTTCAGGACATCTTCAAATACTACAGTCGCTACTGGAAAATATCACTTTACAGCATAGGCGCATCCAGCGTTTTGGCACTAGCCGATTTGCTTGTTCCTTATGCGATCGGTCAAATATTAAACGTATTGTCGGGTCAACCTACAGATACAGTAACGCAAAAACTCATAGCAGCGATCGCCTCTGTTACCCAGCAGTCACCCAACAAAATATTATCGCTATCCGTCTTGCTCGGCATAATTTTTCTGGTAACAGTCGCCAAAGCACCGGTACAGCCGTGGGTGGGAAATTGGTTCCACTGGGCGATACCATTGAGGGCAAGACGCGATCGAATGAGAAGTGCGATCGGCAAAATCCTCACCTTACCCCTAGAATTCTACGACGAAAACAACGCCGGACGGATTGCCAGCCGCATCGCCAAAGGCATCGCCAACCATACTTGGACTTACCCAGAAATTGCCGGCGAATTCATCCCCGAAGTCGTCCGCTTAATCGGCATTTTTGCCGTTATCTGCTTAATTGAGTGGCGGATTGGCTTATTAATTGTGGTTTCATTCCTATTTATCCTCAGTTTCACCCTCAAAGGCCTGCAACAGGTGACTGCGCGGGAAGAAATTCTGGATGAATACATCGAAGATACCGAAAGCCGCAACTCGGAAATTATCACCAACATCAAAACAGTCAAAGCTTTTGCGACAGAAAGCGATGAACTCAAAAGGCAAACCACCAGACTCGATCGCGAATTAAAAGTCGTGATCAACCGCATTCACAAAGGATACGTCACCCTGGGGACATACCAGCAGACGATCGTCCAGTTGTGTTTGTTTTCAGTTCTCGGTTTTAGCCTAGCAGAAACGGTAGGAGGCAAAATTTCCCTCGGATATTTTGTTACCCTTTACACGTTGGCAAGCATGGCATATTCCCAACTGCGTCCGATTAGCATTATCGCCGAATTATTGGCGCGGCGTTATTCTTCAATGATCCGGTTCCACGAGTTTATGCAAACGCCAGACGGTGTGGATGCGGTTAATTTAGCAGAAAATGCTCGATCGGCACAGCCACCTTATAAATTTACCGGCAAAGTTGAGATCAGCGGTTTGACATTCGGGTACGACAGTCAAAAACCCGTTTTGCAAGATGTGAATTTGTTGATTCATCCCCGTCAAACTGTAGCATTAGTCGGGCGATCGGGTTCTGGGAAATCGACTTTAGTTAAACTTCTGTTTCGCTACTTTGAACCAAACTCCGGCCGCATTCTGATCGACGGCGAAGACATTTGCAGCTTAGACGTGACTCGCTACCGGCAGCGTTTAGCCATTGTCCACCAAGAAGTAGACGTTTTTAACGGTACTTTGCTGGAAAATTTGACTTACGGAAACAGAAATGCAACTTTCGAGCAAGTTGAGGATGCTTGTCGCATTGCCAAGGTAGACGATTTTGTGCGGCTGTTGCCCCAAGGTTACTATACCGTGGTCGGGGAGAGAGGAATGCGGTTGTCCGGCGGTCAGCGGCAGCGGTTGGGGATTGCGAGGGCGCTGTTGGTGGAGCCGGATGTGTTAATTTTTGATGAGGCTACTTCTAGTTTGGACTATGAAAGCGAGCGATCGATCCAGATAGCCATGCGAAATATCCTCGGTACGCGCACCACCATAATTATTGCCCACAGACTGAGTACCATTCGCGAAGCCGATGCGATCGTCGTACTCGACGGCGGTAGAATCGTCGAAGTTGGCAGCCACGAAGAACTTTTGAGTCAACAAGGTATTTACCGCCGCCTGCACTCCCTGCAAGAAACCGGGGAATTAGTGAATTAGGGATTTCTTAGTCTAGACTTAGGGTGCTCCGGGCACGCACCCAGCCTAGACTTAGCAATGCACACCTTAAACAGTGTTCAATTTTCCCGTCAGCCCCTAACTCACTTATGTGTTCTCACCTTAATGATTAGAGTTTTAAATATAATGTTGCAAATAAAGATTCTGGTGCTAGGATGTATAACTGTGATGGAAATGGGTCGATGCCCGAGCGGTTAATGGGGGCGGACTGTAAATCCGCTGGCTACGCCTACGCTAGTTCAAATCTAGCTCGGCCCACCTCAATTTAATAAAAAGTTAAAATTTAAGAATTAAAAATTAATTTTTTAATTGGAGGTTCTTAATTTTTTATGCCCGTGTAACTCAGTGGTAGAGTACCTCCTTGGTAAGGAGGAAGTCACGAGTTCAAATCTCGTCACGGGCTTCCTAATTTATAGTATATCCACCAAGGGTTTCAGGTTCATTGCACAGCAAGAAGGTTAGTTTTCGGCTCAACTTTCGTGCTGATGGTTTTCTAGTATGTCCAAAACGAGTTCCATATCTGCCAAGTTGGCCCTCGACTTTTTGCGTATGGCTTTTAACTGATTGAGCAAGTCGGCTGGCTCTGGAAATTCTGCGACTCCCCACAATAAAACTTATTCTTTGTGGAACAGGCATCTTGCCTGTTCTTGAGAATGGTGAAACATCTCAGTTCCAACTGAGATATTGCACCATTCTCAATTACTTTTTTAGGAACAGGCTTTTCGGCCTGTTCCACAAGAGATGAATTTTCTTGTGGAACGGGCCGAAAAGCCTGTTCTTGAGAATGGTGAAACATCTCAGTTCCAATCGACTTTAGCTATGAGACTGGGGTTTCACCCCCGGCTGACACTGCCACAAACTGATCACAATATTGTACCCATATCCAAATCCCCGACTTCTTCAAGAAATCGTGAATCTAATCATCCTCATCCAATCCCAGTGGCACAAAATATTGACTGTAAACCACACTATTCGGCTCCCAAAGCGGCCGCCAATAAACATTTTGGATCACCGCTTTTTCCCCATCACCATCAGCAGGCCACTGAAAACTGACGATCGCAATATTGCTATATCCCACAATCTCATCACCCTCTTGCAGCCAGCGATTGCGCCACAACAGCGATATAAAATTCCACAACCTATGCAGCCGTGACAATTGTTTATTTTTATGCGATCTATCTGACGCAGTTCCCTTTTCTAGCTGTAAAAATACCCGAGCTCTTTGCCGTTTAACCCAGTCAATCCGATAGCCCCAATCAGGCAGAGATTGTCTATTTCTGAGACCAGCCGCCACAGCCTTCTTTCTGCTCATCCTCGAAATCTTCATTAATTCCAGTGGCTCATTCCATCCCAAACATTCGTGCGATCGCTCAGGAAACAGCGACTTAATCTTAGTATGAACTAAATGCGTTTTCCACTCCTCATTGATAAAAGCACTAGCAGTCAACTGCGCCAACACAGAATTGTGACAATTTGACCGATAATTGTCCCTCGTCAAAGGCTCAATATTCGGCCGAGAATCGCCAAAATGACAATCAGACCAATAACTCAGTCGCACAGCAGCAGCATAGTGAATATCCCCGCTCAACACAATCACCCGATCGCGCTGTTTAAAAAATTCCACCAACAGCTTCACAAAAGCTAACTCATTAAAATTCCAAGCATCCCCCGCATCACTACTAAAAACCTTCCCCTGTGCCACATCCCACTTTTGCACCACATCAATAATCCACAAACCCACCAAATTTGTCGGCACAACCACCACCGTCGCCTCAATCTCAAACTCCCCAGTTTTATTGAGCAAATCAGTCTCCCTCAAAGCCTGCTGAATTTGATCCTCAAAACCTTTGTGAGTCAAAAGCATCGGCGGCTCGATCGGGCTTTCCACCGGATACCCCCGCCAGTTCCGCGTATCCAGCACAATCACCTCGTGCTTAAAACTTCTCACAGTAAAATGCCAATTCAAAACCTCACTTACACCCGCGCCATCCCGATCCAAAATAAAAACATCTTCATCTAATTTCAACTTAGGCAAATGAGTTTTCGGATCGAGTCCTGGAATTCCCAAATACGAAGCCGCATTCTCCCAAGCAGAAACATCAGTCCCCGCCGAAGCAGACCATTTTTCAGCAGCTTTTAATAATTTATCTCCCGGTTTTTCGCGATCGAACTGTGCGGGCGTATTTCCCCAAGCCTGAAACACAGCGTAAGCCAGCAAAGCATTCTGCACCACCCGCCGGCCCAGCGGCTTTCCCAGCACCCGGTAACACCACTCTCGATTCAAATAAAAATCGTCGCTAACATCATGGTCATCGCAAATCATATAAGTAGGAATATTCGCTAGCGCCCTCCTCACTCTCCACAAATTGCGAGCAAAACCGTCAAGTTCAACAACTTCTCTATCCCAGACTTTTGCCTGCTTAGAAGTTGGACAAATATCCTTACCCTTCGGAAAACTCGTACACCAGAGTACCGGCGACCAAACTAACAAATACATCGCGCAATATTCCCCCAAACTGAACAAGTGACTTTTAGACTTGTCCGATTGATTCACCAACATCGCCGTAAAGCCGCCAAAATCTCTAGCAATATCGCTGCGAGTCCCCGGCTGTAACTCAATTGGTTTTTTGTACTCATACTCAGCATCAGACGGTTTCTGAATTGGCGACTCTATAAAAATTTCCCTCTCTGGGCCAACTGCATTTTCGTTTTCCGAATTTTTAGGTATACTGATACACAAATTCTTTTTTATTTGGGCATCATCCATCAGGGGTAGACTTTCTTCCCAGCCCAACAGTGTATCGCCAGCGTCAGTCAAAGCCCACAGCATGGCATCGGCAACGTCGTCGCCGTAAATTTGGTCGCCCGTTAAAAACAGTTGGTGGGGCCTGCTATTTGCCGTTCCTGCAAACTGTTCGATCGAATTATCCAAGATTGGCAGCGCATCTCTGCCGTCTCCGTGCGGCTTGCGACAAGAACCGTGAACGATACGCAAATAGTTTAAATCGTTCGGCGGCAGGGCAAAAGTGGGCAACTGGTGAGCGAAATAACTAATCGTCTCCGGCCCCAAAGCCGATAAATCAGGGGCGGCAGGCCACAGGCAAGAAATGAGATTTTCTTTCTCATTTTCTGGGACTGCACCCCCGACGTTCGACTCGCTACTCCCAGCAAACTCGATGTCATAAGCATAAATTTGCCCCGATGTCAAGAAATTGCTATTAATTGGTTTAGCAGTCACCGCGACTACGTGCAGGTATTTGCCGAGCTGCACGGTAGAGTTCGCACCTTGCAGCAAGAGCCGATCGACAATTTCGCCGGTTCCGCCCTCTGTCGAATAAACCTTGAGTTCGACTTGGCGGGGTGCTTTCAGAGCCAGCCAAACTGTCACGGCCCGACTTTCAGTCCGGCGCAACATCGGGCCCGCAAGGATCAGCGGCAAGTGATGAATTCGATGACTTAAGGGAGTCCACGACATAGGATTTAAAAAATAAAAATTAAATAAGAGTGTTCTAGCAATCAGATTTTAGGCGATCGAGCATCTGTCACCGGCTTAATTAATGCTAAGTCTGCCAACCCCAGTCTGCAAAATTGTAACAATTCATTAACTAAAATTAATAATCATGCTACAAGAAGAACAATTACAGCATTTCCTAGATTCAGCCCCGCAGTTGTCGGTAATTAAATCATCAGAACCCGCTGGACGCCCCAACAGCAGGCCGCTCTACTCGTCACCTTTAGATCGGGCGATCGACCGCCACCCCCTCACCGTGGCTCCAGAAACCCCGATCGCCCAAGTGTTGGCTCTCATGAACCCGATGCGCGTCTCCTGTCACCTTTGTGGCGAAAAACAAAACGCTGTTGCTAGCGCAGCCAAGCGCAGTTGCGTCTTAATCGTCGAAGATAATCGGCCCATCGGCATTTTTACAGAACGGGATATCGTCAAGCTAACTACCGTCGCAGCTTGTACAGTCGGACTGACAATTGCTGACGTAATGACTCGATCGCCCATTACCCTCAAACAATCCGAGTCTCAAGATATTTTCACAGCTATGTTCACGTTGCGCCAGCACTCCATCCGGCATTTGCCCGTAGTGGACGAGGACTCGCGACTTCTCGGCATCATCACCCGCGAAGCCATTCACGAAGCCCTGCAACCGATTAACTTGCTAACCAATTTGCGCTGTGCAGCAGATGTCATGACGCACCAAGTCATTTGGGCCCCAAAAACTGCCTCAGCCCTCGATTTAGCCCAGCTCATGGTCAAGCATCGAGTTAGTTCCGTCGTCATTGTCAAAGAGCAAACTCAGCATCCCGATCGGGCGATCGCACCAACACAAAATTATCAAATTCCGATCGGCATTGTCACCGAGCGCGACATCGTGCAGTTTCACGCCCTCGAACTCAACCTCTCGGAAATCCCAGCCGCAAGGGCCATGAGTGCGCCTTTATTTTGCATATCTCCGGCCGATTCCCTCTGGAGTGTGCACCAGTCCATGCAGCGGCACTGCGTCCGCCGTTTGGTAGTAGTTGGCAGCCAGGGAGAACTTTTGGGTGTTGTTTCTCAGACAAGTTTGCCGCAAGTTTTTAACCAATCTGAAATGTATGGGACGATCGAGCTGTTGCAACAAGCAGTGGACGATCGAGCCACCCAATTGCAGAAAGCCAACGAACTTTTGCAGCAAGAAATTTTAGAGCGGCAGCGGGCCCAAGAAGCCCTGCGCCAAGCTCACGACGACTTAAAAAAACAAGTTGAAGAACGCACCGCTCAACTTTTAGAATCCAATGAATTGTTGAGACGGGATATTATCAAGCGCCAGCGAGTCGAAGAAGTGCTGCGGCGAAAGCAAACTTGCTTGAAAAATCAAGCGCAGCAATTAGAGCAAACTGTGCGAAAGTTGCAGCAAACTCAAACTCAATTAGTGCAAACCGAAAAAATGTCTTCTTTGGGACAAATGATTGCCGGTATCGCTCACGAAATTAACAATCCTGTTAATTTTATCTACGGCAACCTTTCCCACGCCAGCCACTACATCAAAGAATTGCTCCAACTTTTGGAACTTTACCAGCAGCACTATCCCGAACCTGTCTCGGAAATTCGGGAAGCAGCCGCAGAGATGGAAATCGATTTTTTGGTAGAAGACTTATCTAAGCTAGTGTCTTCTATGCAAGTTGGAACCGAGCGCATCCGCCAAATAGTTGTGTCGATGCGTAATTTTTCCAGATCAGATCAATCTAACATCAAATTCGTTGACATTCACGAGGGACTCGAAACCACTTTGTTGATTTTGCAGCACCGGCTCAAACCCCACGGCGGACATCCACCTATTCATATTATTAAAGAATACGGCAATTTGCCCAACATCGAGTGCTGTGCCGGTCAGATCAATCAGGTGTTCATGAATATTATCGGCAATGCTATTGATGCGTTGGATGAAGAAATCCAGAAAGGGGAATGGGCCAAGAGAGGTGGGAAAAATTCACCCCTATCAAATCCTAGTTCTCCATTGACTTTTCCCACTATTACAATTCGTACTGAAGTTGTTGGTGGCGATTTTGTGGCGATCCGCATTTGCGACAACGGGCGGGGCATAACCGAGGAGATTCGCCGCCAATTATTTGACCCGTTTTTTACTACCAAGCCAGTCGGTAAGGGCACGGGGTTGGGACTGTCGATTTCTTACCATTTAGTTGTCGAACAGCACGGGGGGCGGCTCAACTGCGTTTCGGAACCTGGAGGGGGCACTGAATTTGCGATCGAGATTCCGATCGTCAGTCGTCATTAGTCAGCAGCCATAGGATTTTCGATTTTCGATTTTAGATTTTAGATTGAAGAATTGGAAATGACTAAGGATCGCGAATTAAATAACTTACAATTTTAATTGTTATTGTGGGATGGGCGTCCCGCCCGTCCTTTTTGGA
>NZ_JAUBTI010000073.1:0-35105 GCF_036702415.1 Microcoleus sp. D3_18a_C4
GGCAAGATGCCTGTTCCACAAGAAAATTCACTCTTTGTGGAACGGGCATCTTGCCCGTTCTTGAGAATGGTGCAAGAGGTGAGTTTCAAACGACTTTCGCTATCAGCCAGGGAATGAATTCCCTGGCGGGCTCTGGAACCATCAATCAACCCAGCCCTCTCCCCCTCTTGTGCTCTTCCGGGTTGATTCCACACTAAAGACGGGACGATCGCAAGTACGGGTAAAATCGAGACTGACAATATTAGACGCCAATAGAAAAAATTACGTTTCACAGATTACAACTCACAATTTCACTTCTAAACGCATGGGGATTTAGAAACCCGGAAAATCCGTATGTTTGTTCTTACTAAATCCGATATTTTTGGCGACGATCGCAATAATTACGCTAGATCCCTACTACAAACTGCTCACCCCGGAATACCAATCACAAACTCCGAACCCTGCCCCAAAAAAGAATTCACGAGTAACGTACCTCCATGTTTTTCCACAACAATTTGATGGGCGATCGACAATCCTAATCCAGTGCCTTGACCCACAGGCTTGGTTGTAAATAAGTGGTTAAAGATGTTTTCCTTGACTTCGGCCGACATCCCTACTCCATTATCCTTAATGCGAATCAAAACCTGATTGTTGTCTTCGCTCAGAGCAGTTTGAACCGTGATTTGATTAGGTAGGGCTTTAATTTCACTAAAACTTCGCCCCTTATTTGACTCCTCCAGAGCGTCAATCGCATTGGCGAGTACGTTCATAAATACCTGGTTTAACTGTCCGGGAAAGCATTTTACGAGAGGCAATTTACCATACTCTTTCACAACTTCAATGGCAGGGCGGGACTCGCTGGCTTTTAAACGGTGCTTGAGAATCAGTAGAGTGCTTTCGAGTCCATCGTGAATATTGAAAGAAACTGGTCGATCGCTATCTGCCCTGGAAAACGTTCTCAAACTCGTACTGATATTGCGGATGCGATCGACTCCTTCCTTCATCGAGCCAATCAATTTGGGCAAATCTTCTCGCAAATACTCCAAGTCCATATCTTCAATTTCGGCTTCAATTTCTCCTCCCGGATGGGGAAATTTTTCTTGATACAAATCAATCAAATTGAATAAATCCCCCACGTATTCTATAGCCGGTTGCAAGTTGCCGGCGATAAAGCCTACGGGATTGTTAATTTCGTGGGCTACACCAGCGACTAAATTTCCCAAAGCCGACATTTTTTCACCCTGCACCAATTGCAGTTGCATCTGTTTGAGAGCCTGGATAGACTGCTCCAGTTTTTGGGCATAATCCTGAGATTTTTGATAAAGCTGTTGAGATTGCTGATATAAGCGGGCGTTTTCCAGCGAGATGGCAGCTTGGGAACAGAGGATGTTGAGGAGAGCGACGCGATCGCCAGTGAATGCCCCCGTCGTCAGATTATTTTCCAAATACAGAATTGCCATCATTTTGCCTTGATGGGTAATCGGAGTACATAGGATGCTGTTAGGTTGGTGCTGCTTGATATAGGGGTCAGAAGTAAATATTAATTCAGTCTTGACATCATCGAAAACTAGAGTTTTTTGCGTGCGTTTGACGTAATTAATGACAGTCTGGGGAATTGATTCGCTCTCCTCTATCCCAATAGTTTCTTGCAGAAGACAGCCTTGGCGATCGCTACAGTGGACGGCGATTGTCCAGTTTTCCTCTTCTTTCAAAATCAATACTCCTGTTTGAGCGCCTGCATTCTGAATCGCTACTTCCATCAGGGTAGTGAGCAATTGTTCCAGCTTAATTTCGCTAGACAAAGCTTGATAAGCTTTGATAACAGTTGGTAAATCTATTACTGTGGTACTCGTACTTCCAGTAATTGTTTGGTTTTTGCTAGAAGATGAGGTGTCATGGGAGGTAGTCACTGCCTCGAACAAACGAACTTGATTATGTTGCAAAATAGGAGCAAGCAATTGAAAATAGCGTTGTTCTATGTCGTCAATCTTCGCTTTAGCTCCCCAACGAGAGTAGGCATAGTAGGCATCAATTAGATAAAGTTGAGCAATTTTTTCTTTACCCCATTGTAAATAAAATTTTGCAGCCAGCTCATTTGCCAAAGCTTCTTCATTGAGGTATTTGTTTTCTTTAGCCAGAGCGATCGCGCGATCGTAAAAATCCATCGCCTCAACTTGCTGTCCTAAAACGCGATAGCGCTCTGCCTCGACCAAATAGAACTTATGCAAGTGATTCATAGGGGCATACTCCGCCCATCGCTTGCTTTTTGCCTGATTTACTGCTACTTTTTCTAGGAGTGCAGCTTGTTTTTCCGCATCAGCCTCTGCATACACCGCTAAGTACGTTAGAGACCCATAGAAATAAATCAGCGAATACTGAAGCCCTGCGGTTAGAGCATCCGAATATTGCTCTGCTAGCACGGCATTTTCCAGCGCTTGTTGATAGTTTTCAAACAAATAACCGAGAATCAACTTGTTGAGATAAACGCTGCAAATCGCATACTGCACGTTATTAGCTTGATGCTGCGGTATCATGATGTCTTCATCATAAGCTTCCCCAACCAAACGGCAGGGGTTATCGGTTTTGCCTCGCAAGTTCAAAACAGCCTGCCGAAAAATTTTCACGAAACTGAGTGCGTTTCCCTGACGAATCTGATGAATAGCGCGATCGAAGGTTTCTGTCTCCCGCTCCATTTCCGCCAAGTCTCTGCCCATAGAGAAAGAAAGCGCCGTATAATTGTAAAGTCCATAGGCAGCATATTCTAATTCTCCTGCTTCTAGGGCAATTTGATGGGCTTCTAATAAAAATGGCAAAGAATCTTGGGGGTAGCGTTTCCAATGCCGGACATAGCCATAAACAAGATTGTAGGTTTTAGTTTTTAGCTCTTTGCTTTTCACATTATCTAGCAGACCTAAAGCTACCTCACCTGATTGATAGCCGATATCAATATCCCCTCCTGTTCCTGCATGAATTAAACCATACCAAGCATAACTAAAAGCAGATGTAGGGGCATTTCCATAGGTTAGAGATAGTTCTATTGGCTTGCACACAATCAGCGGGAATAATTTAGATGCAGACTGATAAGAAGCCGATACAACCGTGCCTAAAATTCGCAGGGCTGCCAGATAATAGGAGTCGGTCATCTCTGGAAGATTAATCAATTCTTCCAACGTGTGGCGGGCGAACTTGCGTTTTGTTTCATCCTGGGTTTGTTGAACCTTTTCCGGGCTGGGATTCTCTGGAAATTCCACGCCCAGTTGTTTGAGAACAATCAGCGCCGTCTGTTCTGCTAAGGGTAAATTATTCTGAGCGATGTAACTTTGAATTCGCACTGTATAAACTTTCACAGTATCCAGAGAGGTTCGGGCTTGCTGCAACACGATTTGCACCCATCGATCCATTTGTTCAAATTCACCGATCAGGAATGCCGCTTCAACTGCTTCCTCATATAGGTTTAAGGTGAGTTGGTACTGGCTGTCCCAACAATCCGTTGCTAATAATTCAATTCCGTTACTCAAGCACTCAAGGGCTGTCGCATACGCTGTTGCGGCTTTTGCTTTTCGTCCAGCTACTAGATTTAAGTGGGCAAATTCTTCCCGTTGCACGCGATCGCTAACCAGCTTAATCGCCATATTCAAATGGTTGACCATTTCAAAAATTCTTTCTTCCCGCTCGACTTCCGATGTTTCCTTAAACAGCAATTGCCCTATCTTTAAGTGGGTCGAGCGTTTTTGGTCTTCGGGAATGAGAGAATAGGCAGCCTGTTGTACGCGGTCATGCAAAAACTTGTATTTCGCTAATTGTTCATTGCTACTTAATAAGTCAGCGGTCTCTTCCTGGGTCGCGGGATTACCTAATTCTTTACTACATTGTTGATAAAATTTATAAACATCGCTAACTGGTAAAATCAACCCTTCTTGCAATGCTTTCCACAAAGCTGTTGCTGTTTCTGTTGGCGAATTTTCATCAACAATTGCTAAGGTCGCCAAATCGAACTGATTGCCAATACAAGCAGCTAACTTTAAAACTTCCTGTGTCCTGATTGGCAACTTTCGCAACTGAAGTGCCATGAATTCTACTACATCATCCGTTAGTGCCAAGGTTCGCACTCTAGCGATATCGCACTGCCAATACCGAGCTTCAAAATTAAATTCAATTATCCCATCTTCATGCAAAGATTTGAGGAATTGTGTGCTAAAAAAGGGATTTCCTTGGGTTTTCTGATAAACGAGTTCTGTCAAAGGCAGAGCCAATGCTCTAGAACAAGCTAAGGTATCGGCAATCAGACAATTCAACTCCGAGCGATCGAGCGGCGCGAGGGTAATGGTGTTGACTGTGGCTCCGGTGTGTTGAATGTCGGATAATGTCAGCACCAAAGGGTGTACGGGACTGACTTCGTTATCTCGATACGCTCCAATTAAAAAGAGATACCGCCGATCGCGATCGCTCGTCAAAAGTTGAATCAACTTTAATGAGGCTGAGTCTGCCCATTGCAAGTCATCTAAGAAAATGACGAGGGGATGTTCTTTGGTTGTGAAGAGTTGAATGAAGTTCTCTAATAAGCGATTGAAGCGATTTTGGGCCGCACTGCCCGAAAGTTCTGGTGCGGCTGGTTGCTCTCCGATAATCCGTTCTAGTTCGGGAATTACCTCAACGATTACCTGAGCATTCTCGCCCAATGCTGCCAGGATTTGAGTCTTCCACTGTTCAAGTTTAGCATCTGTTTCGCTCAGCAATTGCTTCATTAAATCGCGAAAACCTTGTACAAAAGCTGAGAATGGTTGGGTGCGTCCAAATTGGTCGAATTTGCCTTTGATGAAGTAGCCTCTAGCTGCGACAATCGGTTTGTGAACTTCGTTGACGACGGCGGTTTTGCCAATACCTGAAAAGCCAGCCACCAGCATCATTTCCGCGCTTCCTGCACTCACGCGATCGAAGGCTGCCAGTAGGGAGAATACTTCGTTCTCTCTACCGTATAATTTTTCGGGAATGATGAAGCGATCGCACAAATCTCGCTGCCCTAGTTTAAAAGAGGCGATTTCTCCAGTTTTTTGCCACTGGTACAAACAAGTTTCCAAATCAAACTTGAGTCCTAGAGCACTTTGATACCTATCTTCAGCATTCTTCGCCATCAGTTTGCTAACAATTTCAGACAGCACCAAGGGAACGCTTTTGTTGAGGTGATGGACTGGAATAGGCTGCTTGGCAAGGTGACAGTGTACTAACTCTATCGGATCGTCGCTTTGGAAAGGCAACTGTCTCGTCAGCAGTTCGTAGAATGTAACTCCCAGAGAGTAGAAATCTGTGCGGTAATCAATGCCTCGGTTCATTCGCCCAGTTTGTTCGGGAGATATGTAAGCTAAAGTGCCTTCAAGGAGGTTGGGATTTTGAATTTCTTGGGTTTGGCGCGGCAACAGCGAAGCGATGCTGAAGTCAATCAGCTTAACTTGTTTGCTGGCAGGGTTAATTAGAATGTTGGCGGGTTTGAGGTCTTTATGGATAACGTGGTGGCGATAAAGTCCGTCAAGCGAGTTGGCAATTTGAATGCCAATGGGAAGAAACTCGTTAACGGGCCACCCTTCCAGAGGTTCCTTGCTGGCGAACACTAGACTAGCGAGGTAGCTACATAAGGAAATTCCGCCAAAGTCTTCCATCACCAGAGCATACTGGTTATGGTAAGTCTCCAGGCTGTATGCCTTGATAGTGCCGGGGAGTTCTAAGTTTTTAGTAATGACAAACTGATTGCGGAAGTGAACGAGTTCGTGGAAGCGGGGAAAGTCATTTCGCAGCAGTTTGATCACTACGGGCTGCCGATCGGAAGACCGACGGGCACGATAAACCACAGTTCGATTGCCTGCGTATATTTGCTCGTTAATCTGATATCCTCGCAAAATATTTGTTATGCTAGCCATACCTACCTATTCCTACTGCTTCTGTCAAGCCTGAAGCTTTTTTGAGTTACTATAGCAACCCTAAATCATTCGCCTAATTATTGTAGGGGCAATCCCACGCCCGGTTCCCCCGATAGATAGGGGGTAGGCACGGGGAGTAGGGGTAGCACTACCCCTACAAATTTACATGAATGATTTAGAATTGCTATATCTACTATTTTCGCTCTATCGGCCGTGCTATTGATTAACTATATTTAGTTTAATCTACTTTGTACCTCAAATTATGAAAACGCCATTTTAAAAACAAGACTTAATATTTTAGGTAAGAGATGTTGATAAGGGAGTTGAGACCAAGTAGAAAATGAAGGAGGCTAACGCTGATTGAATGACAGCCGTTCATTGAAGAGGAAGTTAAGACGCTAATTAATAGGATGAAAAATATATAGCCTCAGTAACATGAGGTGTACGCTTGATAAGCGGGCATAGGCCTCCGTGGGCATAGAGCCTAGGGCATACCTCACTTGATTGAGAACTGTTGTAGTGAAAAAATCCTTGCCTAGCTAAGTTAATTAACGAGGCGTCTTGGTATTAGTTCCGTGTCGGAATTGAATACTTGGCAAAAGTATTTAATTCAGAAACGGTTGCGGTTAGAAATCCTGCATCAGCAAATCGCCTCAACGAATCAAGAATCAAGCGCGTCTGTAGACCTGAAAGGGTCCAAAACGTTTGTGGGAAAAAAAATACAAAATAGGCTTAGGGAAAACAGTCAACCTTTTTCGGCTAGGCATCTTAGCCTGGGTTCTGGACGATCGCTGACAAGACTTGCGCGCAAACTTTGACTGTAATGGGTGAAATTTTATCAATTTTTTGATAAACTTGATGTTCGCAGCTTGAGAGTTGACTTCACAATAAGACCGGTTTCACCAGTTGTGAACCGCGCTGCTACATTGCACCTACCGACTGAGCGGGCAGGTGGCTTTTGTGTCTGCGGGCGCTGACGAAAGCAACTCAGCAGCGCAGCAAGCAAAATAACGCTAAAGTTACTATCTACCTGAGTCCGCAAGGCTACCCTTCCGAACTCAGGAAAAACCCACAGAAAAAACTAGATCGCCTGCAATGTATCTAGTTGCATGGCGGCGATTTCCCAAAGAATCACTGCTTTTTAACAGCAGGGTATTCTAGGAGACATCTCCGAAGCGATGCGAGCGAGATAATTTAAAATCTGCAAACAGGGTTTCAGCGCTAAGTACAGGCCGCATCGACGTAAATTTTTATCAAATCAGCTTCCAATGTGCTGTTTTAAAGTTTACTAGGCTCCCACCGCTCGGCAGCTTTCTCTCTCCGAGCTATAAAAACGCATCAACCACACAATCACGGAAATAACATTCAATCAACATGGGTAACACGATCGATCCAAACAGAAACGTGCATCAGACTGAGCGAGGAACTCCCTATGCCGGCCAAAGCTGGTTAGTGGAAGAAAGAGATGCCTGCGGTGTGGGCTTTATTGCCAACCAAAGCGGTGAAGCCACCCACTCGATTATTCAAAAAGCGCTGCCAGCTTTAACTTGTCTGGAACATCGCGGCGGTTGCAGCGCCGACTCTGATTCCGGCGACGGTGCGGGTTTGATGACCGCGATTCCTTGGGAATTGCTAGATGCTTGGTTTGCTGAACAGGGAATTGTGCCTCCCGCACGCGAAAACTGCGGCGTGGGAATGCTGTTTCTGTCTCAAGATAAATTTCAAGCGACTATAGCGCGGCAGGTGGTTGAGCAAGTTCTGACCTCGCGCGGGCTGAAACTTTTGGGATGGCGCAAAGTTCCCATTGTACCGTCGGTTTTGGGCGAGCAAGCGCTAGAAAATCAACCTCAAATCGAACAAGTAATTGTCAGTTCACCGCACTTAGCCGGAGACGAACTCGACAGACACCTATTTCTGGCGCGCCGCACGATCGGACACGCGCTGTCAAATCGTCCCAACTTCACCCGCCGAGACTTTTATACTTGCTCTTTCTCCTGCCGCACGATCGTCTATAAAGGCATGGTGCGATCGGCCGTACTGGCAGAATTTTACCAAGACCTGAAAAATCCCGCTTATAAAAGCTCCTTTGCCGTCTATCACCGGCGCTTCAGCACCAACACCATGCCCCGCTGGCACTTAGCCCAGCCCATGCGCTTGCTGGGACACAACGGGGAAATTAACACGCTGTTGGGCAATATTACCTGGATGAAGGCGCGGCAAGCGAATTTAGCTCACCCGAATTGGACTCAAGCTGATATCGACACGTTTAACCCAATTGTCAATCCCGAAAGCAGCGATTCGGCAAACTTGGACAACGTAATGGAGTTGTTGGTGCACTCCGGCCGCACCCCCCTAGAATCCCTGACAATTCTGGTACCCGAAGCCTACAAAAATCAGCCGGATTTGGCTCCCTACCCAGAAATTGTCGATTTTTACGAGTATTACAGCGGCATTCAAGAACCTTGGGACGGCCCGGCCCTGCTGGTGTTCAGCGACGGGAAACAAGTAGGTGCTACGCTCGATCGCAACGGTTTGCGGCCGGCCCGCTACTGCATTACTAAAGACGGTTTGGTAATTGTGGCCTCCGAAGCCGGAGTTGTCGATATTCCCGAAGCAGATATTGTCGAAAAAGGCCGTTTGGGGCCCGGACAAATGATTGCAGTTGACCTGCAAACCAAGGAAATTCTCAAAAATTGGCAACTCAAGCAGCGAATTGCTAAGCGGCACCCCTACGGCGAATGGCTGCAACAAAACCGCGAAATCTTGCAGCCGCAGCCTTTTGCGGAAACAACAACCCTCGACTCGCAAACGCTGTTAGCAACCCAAACTGCTTTCGGCTACACAGCCGAAGATTTGGACATGGTAATCGTCGAGATGGCGAGTTCTGGGAAAGAACCGACTTTCTGCATGGGCGACGACGTTCCCTTGGCTGTGTTGTCAGAAAAGCCTCAGTTGCTGTACAACTATTTCAAACAGCGGTTCGCTCAAGTGACAAATCCGCCGATCGACCCCCTGCGCGAGGGGATGGTAATGTCGCTGACGATGAGTGTGGGTCTGCGGGGCAATTTACTGCAAGCAGTGCCGGAAAATGCCAAGCGGCTGAAAATTGATTCCCCCGTACTCAACGACGCTGAACTGTCTTTCTTGAAAGAGCAAAAGTCTTTCCCCGCAACCGAATTGTCAACACTTTACAAAATTGCTGCCGGGCCTTTTGGTTTGAAAACCGCAGTCGAGCAACTTTGTCAACAGGCGGCTGCTTCGGTGCGCGAGGGTTCGAGAATTCTGATTTTGAGCGATCGAATCTCGAAGGCCGAAGGCGAATCTTCTGTGGGATTGAGTGCAGAATGCACTTATATTCCGCCATTCCTGGCAGTTGGTGCGGTTCACCACCACTTAATTAGCGTCGGCCTGCGGATGCAAACTTCGCTGGTTGTGGATACCGCCCAATGTTGGAGCACTCACCACTTCGCTTGTTTGATCGGTTACGGGGCGGTGGCTGTTTGCCCTTACCTGGCATTGGAAAGCGTGCGCGCCTGGTGGTCTGACAGCAAGACTCAAAACTTGATCCAGCACGGCAAAGTTCCCAATATTACCGTGGCACAGGCTCAAGCTAGATACCGCACAGCGGTGGAAAACGGCTTGCTGAAGATTATGTCGAAAATGGGGATTTCACTGCTGGCTAGCTATCAGGGGGCCCAAATCTTTGAGGCGATCGGCATTGGCGGTGATTTGCTAGATTTGGGTTTCAAAGGCACTGTTTCCCGCATCGGCGGTTTGAGTGTCGCGGAACTGGCTAACGAGGTAATGTCTTTCCACAGTCAGGCTTTCCCAGAATTGCACCTCAAAAAGCTGGAAAATTACGGCTTTGTGCAGTACCGCCGTGGTGGTGAATATCACATGAACAGCCCGGAAATGGCGAAGGCTTTGCACAAGGCTGTAACTACTTTTAAGGCTCACACTAACGGTAACGGCAATGGGGCCGAACCAAAAATGAGACCCATGGGTCTCAAAAATTCGGAAACGGCTTACGATCACTACGAGGTTTACAAGCAACAGCTCGAAAATCGCCCGGTAACGGCTTTGCGGGATTTGCTGGATTTCCAGAGCGATCGGCCTCCCATTGCAATCGAAGACGTAGAATCTGTAGCAGATATTGTCAAACGGTTCGCCACCGGCGGAATGTCTCTCGGCGCTTTGTCCCCGGAAGCCCACGAAACTCTCGCGATTGCGATGAACCGCATCGGCGGTAAATCGAACTCCGGCGAAGGCGGCGAAGACCCGGTGCGCTACAAAGTGCTAAACGATGTGAGCGCGGCAGGTTTCTCACAAACGCTACCTCACTTGAAAGGTTTGCAGAACGGGGATACAGCTTCTTCATCTATCAAACAAGTAGCTTCGGGACGCTTCGGGGTGACTCCTGAGTACCTGATGAACGCCGAACAAATCGAAATTAAAATCGCACAAGGTGCGAAACCGGGTGAAGGCGGTCAATTGCCGGGGGCGAAAGTGAGCGAGTACATTGCTTATTTGCGCCGATCGAAACCGGGTGTCACGCTGATTTCGCCTCCTCCTCACCACGACATTTATTCGATCGAGGATTTGGCGCAGTTGATTTTTGACTTGCACCAAATCAATCCGAAAGCTGGAGTTTCGGTGAAGTTGGTGTCGGAAGTCGGCATCGGGACTGTAGCCGCTGGTGTCGCCAAGGCAAATGCTGATGTGATTCAAATTTCCGGCCACGATGGCGGCACCGGTGCTTCGCCACTGAGTTCGATTAAGCACGCAGGTTCTCCGTGGGAACTCGGATTGACCGAAGTTCACCGGGTGCTGATGGAAAATAAATTGCGCGATCGAGTTTTGCTCCGCGTTGACGGTGGCTTTAAAAGCGGCTGGGACGTGATTGTAGGCGCTTTAATGGGCGGCGAAGAGTACGGTTTCGGCACGGTGGCAATGATTGCAGAAGGCTGTATTATGGCTCGCGTTTGCCACATGAATAGTTGTCCGGTGGGCGTGACAACTCAACAAGAACACTTGCGGAAACGGTTCCCTGGTACGCCGGAACACGTTGTTAATTTCTTCTATTTCGTAGCACAAGAAGTGCGGAGTTTACTGGCGAAATTGGGTTATAAGTCGATCGCAGATATCATCGGCCGCGCGGATTTGCTGAAAATGCGCGAAGGGGTGAAACTAACTAAAACTCAAGCGATTAATTTGGATTGTTTGACCAAGTTACCTGATACTAAGAGCGATCGATCTTTCTTGATACACGGCGACGTACACACCAACGGGCCAGTGTTAGATGATGATTTGCTGGCGGATGCGGAGATTCAAAGTGCGATCGCCAATCACGGCACTGTTAGCAAGAGTGTAAAATTGGTGAATACCGATCGCACTGTAGGCGCAAGAATCAGTGGTGCGATCGCACAGCAACACGGTAACACCGGCTTTAGCGGTCAAATCACCCTCAATTGTACTGGTAGCGCGGGCCAAAGCTTCGGCGCGTTCAATTTGCCGGGAATGACGCTGGTACTGTCAGGCCAAGCCAATGACTACGTTGGTAAAGGGATGCACGGCGGCGAAATCGCGATCGCACCGCCGGCTGGTGCGACTTATGATGCTTCCGAAAATGCGATCGTCGGTAACACTTGTTTGTATGGTGCGACGGGGGGAACTCTGTTGGCTGCGGGTAAAGCTGGCGAACGGTTTGCGGTGCGTAACTCGATGGCGAAAGCAGTGATTGAAGGTGCGGGCGATCACTGCTGCGAGTACATGACTGGCGGCGTAATTGTCGTGTTAGGAAAAGTCGGCCGCAACGTCGGCGCTGGAATGACTGGCGGCTTAGCTTATTTCCTCGATGAAGATGGCAGTTTCCCGGCTCACGTCAACGGGGAGATTGTGAAGATGCAGCGGGTTTGTACGGCGGCTGGGGAGGCGCAATTGAAGGAGTTGATTGAGGCTCAGTGCGATCGAACTGGCAGCAAGAAAGCTGAGAAGATTTTAGCAAATTGGTCGGAATATTTGCCGAAATTTTGGCAAGTTGTGCCGCCAAGTGAAGCGAATTCGCCGGAGGCTTCGGAACAAAAGATTGCTGTGGAAGTGTAATTTTGTAGCTGGTTAAATAGATGAGGGGCGACGCAAGTTGCCCCTCTTTTTTTCAATCTACTTAAGTTAAACTAGGGTGTAATCTTTAACTGCCTCGCTCTGAAGGAATTCTTGATAAGCCGATTCATCTCCAAAAGAGTCGATCGAAACCTGAGCTTTTGGCATTGGTATCAGTGGAGTTTCTACAGGGACATACTTGCAGTATCCAACTACAATCATCTCAAACTCATTAGTGGGTATTGGTGTCGGGTACTCTTCCACCCTCACCACTTCCCAGTCTCCAGTGCGGTAGTGGGTGCTAGAGCCGGAACCGTCAGCGCTGTGAAACTCCAGCAATCTGTACCCCGGTGCGGGGATAGGTGCGTTGGATGAGTCAAAATACTCTGCAAGGATATCAGTGTATGCCCCTGTGTGGGCTAACAACCTATTATCTGCCCCTTCATCTTCAGTCCATTCGGCACGAAAAATCATGTATTTTCTACCCATTAGTTAATCCTCCTCGGTTTCTTCCAGGTAATCGGGGAATTCGGTTTTGCCATTGAAAACGCAA
Source organism: Microcoleus sp. D3_18a_C4 (assembly GCF_036702415.1). NCBI lineage: Bacteria > Bacillati > Cyanobacteriota > Cyanophyceae > Oscillatoriales > Microcoleaceae > Microcoleus > Microcoleus sp. D3_18a_C4. Next base: position 12,544 of record NZ_JAUBTI010000073.1, read on the forward strand.
TCCCACTTGAGAACAGGATTGTTTTGGTTGCGCTCAATCCGTAACAACTTCCAACCATATTTTTTTTCCATTGCTGTACATCGCCAGCGATCGGTAACGGAATGGTTAGAGGTGACTTGTTCTGGCTGTTGGTTTTCACTCACAATGCTTCTAACTCTCGATCGCTAACCCGAACTAGCAAATCACCGACTTCGCAATTTAGAACCTCACACAGCCGATCTAAAGTGTCCAAGGGAATAGATTTTGCCTTGTTTCTCTCGATTTTTTGAATGTTAGCCAGCGACATCTCCAGTATTCTAGCTAACTCGTTTTGGGAAATCGATCTTGATGTCCTGACATCTTTAAGCCTGATTTTCACAACCATTAATTAATAACTACTCAATTAATACTTTAGCTTACTTACAGTAGTCTAACTATTAGTATCTGTTATGTAAAGGAGATCGATAGATATGCAACTTGTATGAGGATAACTATTGATTGTATTACCAGTGGTAGGTATAGTAGATGTAATGCAAAGCAGAAAAGCGGTTGCATCGGCTATTTGAGGAATGGCGCTATAATGTACGAAATTGAGTTTACACATGATGCCCTCAGAGATTTGCGGAACTTCAAAAAATTTGAGCAGAACATCATATTTGAAGCGATTCAAACTCAATTAGTTTATGAACCATTGATAGAAACTAGAAACCGATTTCGACGAGAACCGCCCGATATTGCAGCATGGGAATTAAGGATTGGGGTATTTAGGGTTTTCTATAATGTCGAGCAGTCAATTCAAGTAGTTTGTATTGTCAGAGTCGGTGAAAAACCTAATAATAGTGTTTTATTTCGCGGAGAGGAGAGTTAAAAAACTATGATGTGGACTTATCGAGTTTTTCGAGATAGCCAAGAGCGTTATTCAATTCGCGAGGTATTTTACGAACGCGACAATACCATTATCAGTTATGCCCAAGCGCCTGTTGCGGTTGTTGGTGCATCTTTTGAAGAGTTAATGCAACTGGTTAAATGGTTTCGAGATGCTTTCGATTTGCCTGTATTGTCTCTGGAAGAGATTGATGCACAAATGGCAATTAACAAGACTAAATCTGCCAGCAATCGCCCGCCCAATCTTTCTTTACAGCAAGTGATGGCTGAGTTGGCAAACGATAATTTGGCGATCGATCCAAAATAGGATTTTGCCTCAATTAGTTGAGTCATCACATTGGCATTCGGAAGAGGACGAACAGGTTCGGAGATAATATTGGTATAGAGTAAATAACGCAGCGTCATTCAAAGATGACCTCGCGTCCTGCAAAAGTTCGATCGCGAATATCTCCCCAAATTTCATCAGGATTTAAACCCAGTTCATGCAGTTGATATTTTTCACGAAATGCAGTGAGAGATTCTCCAAAGCTCTGTTCGAGATTCTGTGGCTGTTTGCGACGTTGAATGTATTCGCGCAAGGCGATTTCAACTAAGGTTTCGATCGCAATTTCTCGCTCCAGTTCGATCGCCTCTTGCAGCAGTGCCGTATCCACATTTAGGTTCGTCACCATTGGCTTTCCTCTTTTAAATGACATATTTCATCGGCAGCTATGACCAATCTAATTCATCGTCAGTATCCCCTTGAAACTCGGCAATCTCGAAATCGTCTGCGGTGGATTGTTGAGTACCAGCAAACATTCCAAACTGGATAAATGTAGGCGATCTAGGAATGGATGGCGCGGCCAAAAAAGTAATCACCACGCGGCTTTCATAAATGTTTTCAGGAACTTCTAAAAGTTCGATGACTCCATTTCTGTAAAATCCTTCAAATGCTTGGAGCATAATGATTCACCTCGCGTACAAAGTATGGTCTATCGACTCGCTAGCTCACAATCCCAGTCTAACAAATCTTCCCCAAAAAACACATTTTTTAATCTGATATAGTCCTGGACGCAAAAACAACGTGTTTCTGTCATTACGTTCGTAGGGGCGGGTTCACCAACAATACCAGCCAATAATTGATAATCTCAAAAACCCGCCCCGGCCGGGATATTATGATTAATGGAAGCGTAACGATGATGAAGTGTCCACAAAATTAGAGCGCCTTTTCTAAGGAAACTCATTCTCAGTGATACTGCTCTAATATTCTATCAAATCGGTCGGGCGATGGCGTCCCGCCCCGCAAGCTACGGCATTCGCGGAGGTGCTGTTTTCCACATCAAATCTATTTCTTCCGGTGTCAATCCATAAGCTTGATTAACTAAGTCGGATAACCGGTGTTCGAGTCTCAACGCCTCAGCTTTGCGAGATTGAATGGCCGGTGCATATTCATTATAAGTTTCGCGGACTGCTTTTAGTCCAGCAACACCGAGAGGATCGGAGGATTTAGTTTTCGGCATTCGCTTTCGGATTTCTGCTACGAATTCTGCAAAGGAAAGGGTAGAAAAATCTTCGAGTTTTTGTCCGAGTTTATCAATTAAATAAGTGATTTCCAGCCATTGCAAGACATCTCGATGAGTTTCTTGATTAGTTTTGGCGATTTCAATTAAACGGCTGACAATTAATTCGACTTCGGCACGAATTGAGTCAGTTTGTGGTGGGATGGGTAAAGTTTCTACCTGTTCTCTAAACATTCGCAGTGTGTCATTGATTCCTTTTTGCAAAGTGTGGTGACAAATCCACCAAGTTATTGGCGAACACAGCCACCCCAGCATATAAAAATTTCCTGTTGGCCATAGATAGCAAGTATTCACTGGGTATACCTCTTGATCGACGAAGCAAAACCAAGAATAAGTAGCCAAATCTTGAGTGATAATTTTTGGTTCTTGAAAAACGTTATAGTAGGCACACGATCGCAGTTCCCACCAGTAACGTCCTTGGTCGGAACGCTTAGACAGTTTTTCTTGCATCGGCTTCATATACTTATATACCGATGGAAATGTTTGTGCAAATACTTCCTCTGCTTTATCGTTTGCGGTACTCCACGGCCATACACTATCGCTGCTAGATTTCAGCAAAATAATCCAAAGATTTTCCCACTCTGGACTCCAGCGTTTAATGTTCTGACCTCGCAATAATGGCTTGATGATTTCAGCCGATTTAGGGTCTGCTTGAACTAGACTTTTTTTAGTAGCTTCATCAATTAAAAAAGCCTCATTCAATCCTGTTAAAATACCTCGATAAGGCTTAACCCCTGCAAAATCTTTTAGGGGAACAGCCACTCGTTGAATTTTCTGCATCAACTCATCAACAGCAGGAGGTTCCAGACTCCAAGCAGTCGCAGTGAAGCGAGATCGCGAAATTTGATAACCGTGTTGGTGAACGTATTGTGTAAGGTTGATATTAGCAAGTTCCTCGCGGGGAACCGGACAAACAATCACAGGCGAATTAGGTTCAGATTTACCTTGGTCAATCTCGCTTTCAGTTTCACAGATACATAGAGAAGCGTTAGGTTTTCTAACTGCGACAATACAGGGAAAAGTATCAGCATCCTCAAAAATTGGCGCGTGTCCGAAATCAATAATTTGCTCTAGTAAACCTTGACTGGCAAAAAACTTGCGTAGAGGTTCGCCGTATCCCGACCTCAGCCATTTATTTGTGACAATATACGAAAGCACTCCCCCCGGTTTGAGAATGTTTAATCCGAGTTCATAAAAGTAAGTATAAAGGTCTGCTACGCCATTATAGGATTCATAATTCGCTTGCAAGTATGGTTTAATTGGAGACAGCAACTCCTGTCGCACGTAAGGCGGATTGCCAAGGACAACATCAAAACCGCCATCAGCAAAAATCTGGGGAAATTCAGCTTGCCAATCAAACGCTGTATCTGCTACATTACTGTCAGCGACGATCGAGTTTCCCGCTTTAATATTATCATCCAAATAAGTCAGCGTTTTACCCGCTTGGGCCGTCTTCAACCACAGGGAAAGTTTGGTAATTTCCGCCGATTCCGGCAGCAAATCTACGCCGTACAGGTTGTTGCTTAAAATGCTTCTGTCAAATTCCAGCGAGTTGCCGTCTTTTGGCTTACATCCCAAAGCATTCAATTCGCGATCGACTCTTTCGTACTGCTGCATCAAATAATCAAAAGCCGCAATCAAAAAAGCTCCCGAACCGCACGCCGGATCGATGACGCGCGTTTTTTGCAGCACTTCGTCTCGATACGCTTTCCAAAACTTAATTGCAGTTTTATTGGGCGGCTGAACCGACTCTTCAGCAACGTCGCCCATTAGGAAGAAATCGCGCAATTCTTGCTCTCGCCGATGCAAATAGCCGCCGAGAGAAACCTCGACAATATACTGAGTAATAAAAGCTGGCGTGTAAAACACACCTTGAGTTTTCCGCTTGCCTTTTTTCTGATTGTATTCCTGTCCGGTAGTTTCAGCATTTAATTCTTCCAAATCTGTAACAGACTGCTCAAAAATATGCCCCAAAATATCGACGGAAACTTCGGTGTCAAAATCAAATCTAGTCAGCTTATTAAGCTGACTGCATAAGGGATTTGGCACAGTCAATTGTGCGTCTAAAACCGGATCGAATTTAAATAAACCGCCGTTGTATCCCGGTACAGGAGGGTCATCATTTCCCACATCAACCCAGCGAAATACAGATTGATAATTTTCCCAAATTAATCTAGGATTGTATTGGTCTTGGTGGTCGTGAGCGTTGCTGAGGGTGTTTCGCGGCAGCAACCCTTTATCTTCACAAAAAGCAATGAATAAAACGCGGTCTAAAGTTTTTTGAGCTTTTTCGATGAGTACGCGATCGCGGTTGGGGATATCCTGCGGCCCAGTAAAGCGAAAATGTTTGACGAGAGCAAGTCGAATTGCTTTGTACTCTTGATATAATTTATTGGTAATTTCCTCTTGAGCTTCGTCAGAGTCTTTTAACAGTCTGTCAATAACAGAACCTGTTTGAGCTTGGTTTTGAGGCAAAAAATTGCGGCGACACAGCAGAAAGTAAAACCGCTTAAAAGCTTCAATATCCGCCAAGTCAGTCAGAAAAAATTGTTCGTAATAAGCGGGAGTTTTATTGGTATGATAAAGTCGCAACTCTCGATAATTCGAGACAATAATCCAGCGACAATCGGGTGTATAATTAGCGTAGCGCCAACCTTGGTCAACTGCTGATTCGGTTCGCGCAGGATGCTGATGTGATGCCGGACGGTCTAAATCATTTTTCGCTCCCTTGAGTTCGATCGGAGCAATCACTTTACCTTGCAGGGACACGGTTTTGCCTTTAGGATTGCCAGCAGTAGTAAAAAAGCCGATCGCCCCATCAGCAGAACCGCCGCCATCAGATATCGTTTGTTCCGCGTTAATTTCCCAAGCTTTCCCCGCACCTTGAATTACCGAGCAATATCCCAAAATATCCTGAAAAATATCATTAATAAAACTGCCGTGCAGCGAAACTTCTTTAACTTCGTCTAACGTACCCGTTTTAAGTGCAGCAATCCACGTTCCCAATTTTTGCCGGCGCACTTCCATATCTTGCGGAAAGCTAAAAGCACGCAAAGCAGTGTTGAGTGTTTTGCTGTGAAAAAGGGCGCGAGTAGAGCGATTTGTCATCTTTTCAAGCAGGTTAATAAAGTTAATTTTACAGCATCCAAGTGCAACAGCGGCTCAGATTTTTTGCTATCAAATCAGTTATACTCAAAGGTCGATCCTCTTCGAGGGCTTCGCTAACGCACCCTACCCCCTCAAAAAAGCGTGTAAAGCGCAGCTATCCCCTAGGGAATCGCTCGCTCAAGAGTCAAAAACGCCACCTCTAAAGCTGAGCTTGCTCTCATTTACTTTGCATATTGTAATTATCACCAAAAGCTATAATTTTTTCTCACTAGCTTTCCGCTGCTCCCTTCGGGTTTTACAGCAAAAGTTAAATACGCCTGAGCTTATCTGCACGGAGCGAAAAGTTTTGTTACAATAGGTAAGCTGTTACAAATCGTAACTTATGCTGGTTTCTATTTTAATAATTGACGTTGCCCTCGTTGCCTGGTCTTTGCACTTAATGCAAGAGGCGATCGCGCAACGGGAATTTTCACTAATGCTAGCCGGCACCCTAGTTGCGGTCTCAGCCGCCGCTCTGCTAGTCGTCTACTTCCTCATGGGGTCTTGTTTGAGCCATTTGAGCGAAATATCCCAACACACTTACTAAATGATAGTAGGCGATTGACCATTGTCCAGAAGCGAGGAGAGTTTTGTGGAAAAAAAGCCGAAAGCCTTGCCAGCCGAAGGCTCAAAACTAATTTCCCCAAAAAGCTTGACAAATATTGGTCAGTTAAGGCATGATTGAGAGCGCGAAAAGAAAGGGGAATTAGCTCAGTTGGTAGAGCACTACAATGGCATTGTAGGGGTCAGCGGTTCGAGCCCGCTATTCTCCATAAACATTAGACCTCTTGCAAAAATAATTAGGACGGGCTCTCCGGCCCATCCCACAAGAAAAAATAACTCTTGTGGGACGGGCCGGAGAGCCCGTCCCATCAATTGATGAAAGGATTTTTGCAAGAGGTCTATTAGAGTAGGGAAACGGCACTGCCGTATCCTAATTTGTACCTAAACAGTACCACCGCGTGGTTAAATTCGATCGCGACTTGTACCTAAACAGCATTGCCGTGTCCTTAAATTCGATCACCCTACACACCGCGAAAACCAATTTTCCCGTAAAATCAAAACAGTCTATCCCCAACCAAAGCGCTACCTGTGGCAAAGTCAACTGAACCCAGCAATCCAGAGAGTCCGAGCCAACTTGCCCGCACGCCTCTGTACGACCTATCATTAGAACTCAAAGCTCGGATGGTGCCCTTTTCCGGGTGGGAGATGGCAGTACAGTACGCAGGCATCAGCAGCGAACACCAAGCAGTACGCCAGCAAGCAGGAATGTTCGACATTTCCCACATGGGAAAATTTGGTTTGAGAGGGAAACAAGTAATAGAAAAATTTCAACCCTTAGTACCCTCAGACTTGAGCCGCTTGCAACCCGGTCAAGCTCAATATACAGTCTTGCTAAATGCCCAAGGCTGCATCTTAGACGACATTATTTTCTACTGCCAAGAACCAGACCCTATCACTAGCGAAGAACGTGCAGTAATCATTGTCAACGCCGCCACTCGCATCGCAGACAAAGCATGGATCACCACTCACTTAGAATTGAGCGAACTCAGTTTTACAGACATTTCCGAAGATAAAGTTTTAATTGCAATTCAAGGGCCAGAGGCTGTTAACTATCTCCAGCCTTTTGTGGAAGACAACCTCGCACCAATTAAGGCATTCGGTCACTTAGAAACAAATGTGTTGGGACAGCCGAGTTTTATCGCCAGAACTGGTTACACCGGGGAAGATGGGTTTGAAATCATGGTGGATGCCGAAGTAGGAAAAGAACTGTGGCAAAAATTGTTAACTGCTGGCGTTGTACCCTGCGGTTTGGGTGCGAGAGATACCTTGCGTTTAGAAGCAGCAATGGCTCTTTACGGTCAAGATATCGACGACAATATCACACCTTTAGAAGCTGGATTGGGTTGGGTTGTTCACCTCGACACCAAAGGCGATTTTATTGGGCGGGAGGTTTTGGAACAGCAGAAAGCGAGTGGAGTATCGAAGCGGTTGGTAGGGTTAGAAATGCAGGGGCGACACATTGCGCGCCACGGCTATCCGGTAATATTTGAAGGCGAAACAGTAGGAGAAGTTACTAGCGGTACATTATCGCCTACTTTGAATCGGCCAGTAGCCCTCGCATTTGTTCCGGCAAAATTAGCGAAAATCGGTCAGCAATTAGAGGTCGAAATTCGCGGGAAAAACTATCCGGCTAGTGTGGTGAAAAAACCATTTTATAAATCGCCAAACCGCCCCAGTTAACTTAATTAGGTGAGCATTAATTCTGGGGCGGGCTAGAGGGAGCATCTCAGTTTTGCATTTACAGTGCGAGCGTCCCCGCTCGCGTATTGTACAATACGCGAGCGGGGACGCTCGCACTACAATAAAAAAAATGCTTTTTACAAAACTGAGATGCTCCCGGGCTAGAAGCCCAACCCCTACTCCCCACAAGAAAGTGTAAGTGTAGGTGTTCTTGTGGAACGGGCTTCTAGCCCGTTGCTCATCTTGGTCGAGAAGATTCATCTACTAGCTTAGCAAAATTTCGCAAAGTTGCAGCATAGCGATCGCCCGCCACATCCATCAAATCATTATGACCGGCCCCATCAACCCAAAAATTCAATTTCGGCTGATTCGCCGCTGCAAACAACTCCTCTCCATGCCAAAAATGCACCACCTCATCAGCCTTACCATGAATCACCAAAACAGGCGATCGAACTTTGCCAATCTTATCAATATTCACAAACTTGTCAAATGGTAAAATAGGAATCCGCGTCAACACCCGAAAAGCCGAAACAAAGGAACTTTCAACCACCAAACCGCCGACTTTTTGCCGTGAAGCCAAATCAATTGCCGGCCCACCCCCCACAGAACGCCCGTAAAGAATAATTTGCTTTGCAGATACTCCCAACTGTTGGGTTAAATAATTGTAAGCAGCATCAATATCACGATAAGTATTATACTCAGAAGGATTTCCCTGACTCGTGCCGTAACCTTGATAATCATAGGCAAACACAGCAAACCCGCTATCTCGAATCTCTCTGAGTAGCCACAAAATGCCGTCCAAGTCTTCCGCATTTCCGTGACTGTAAAGTATGGTATATTTAGCTTGCGGGTTAGGAAAATGAACAGCAGAAATTTTCACACCATTAGCTGAGCTAACTTTGATAACTTCCCTGCTATCACTCTGACTAGATGGGGGAGGTTGAAAAATTAGCCGTTCTGAAAAAAAGAAACCGTAAAAACATAGAAATGCGTAAATAAAAATTATAGAGCGCATCAGTCTTTTGACAGAAAATTCTCCAAAAAGCAAGCGTTTAATATTTTTTCTGTTCCATTTAGTCATTACTAAAGGCTCATAGTTGAATAAGATTTAACTAATACTTTTTTATTGCGAGAAAAGACATGGCACTAACATACCCCGATGACCTGAAATACCTAGACACCCACGAATACATCCGACTAGAAGGCGAAATTGCCACCATCGGCATTAGTGCCTTTGCAGTTGACCAACTCGGCGATATCGTGTTTCTAGATTTGCCAGAAGTCGGTGCAGGGTTGGAAAAGGGCGAAGCTTTCGGTACAGTCGAGTCAGTGAAAGCCGTTGAAGACTTGAAAGCACCAGTTACCGGTATAGTCGTAGAACGCAATGATGACATTATAGAGGCTCCCGAAAATTTGGCCGACGACCCCTATGGCGCTGGATGGCTGCTGAAAGTGCGCGTTGACAATCCCAGCGAAGCAGACGAGGCTTTCTCGGCCCCGGAGTATCGCAAAATGGTCGAAGGGGAATAGGGAATAGGGAATAGGGCATAGGGCATGGGGCATGGGGCTCGTTGATAATTCCACAATCCGCCAGGGGTTGAAACCCCTGGCTAATAGCACAAGTCGTCTAAAGACGACTGATACCAAATCCGGCTTAAATACCCCCTTTATCTCGCTTGTCCGCTAAGGCAGACTTCGTTTGACTCTCGACAGCGGTTTCAACCATCGACCTTAATCTACAGTCGTCTTCAGACGACTTTAGCTATGAGACAGGGGTTTCAACCCCTGTCGGACTATCGGACTATCGGACTGTCGGACTATCGGACTATCGGACTGTCGGACTGTCGGACTATCGGACTATCGGACTGTCGGACTGTCGGACTGTCGGACTGTCGGACTTTGATACACGCAAAAAATCTTCCTTAGTCGTCTTCAGACGACTTTAGCTATGAGACAGGGGTTTCAACCCCTGTCGGACTGTCGCACTTGGATAGACGCAGAAAATCTTCCTGGTTTTCTTAGCAAAATGTTACAAACAAAGAAGCAAAGTCAATTCAGGAGAATCCGCCTTGGTACTCTACAGCCCTCAACTTGAACCCAACCAGCAGCAAAACCTTTCCTCCATCAATGGTTTTGCGGGTCGGCACATTGGCCCGACACCCAGCGAAATCCAGCAAATGCTCAATGTTTTGGGCATTTCCAGCCTCGATGAGTTGATTGACAAAACGGTTCCAGCGGCGATTCGCATTTCTCAACCCTTACAACTTCCCGCAGCGCAAAGCGAGTACAGCGCTTTGGCAGAATTGAAAGAAATTGCTGCAAAAAATCAGGTATTTCGATCGTACATCGGCACTGGATATCACGACTGCATAACTCCCCCCGTCATTCAGCGGAATATCCTGGAAAATCCAGGCTGGTATACAGCTTACACTCCCTACCAAGCTGAAATTGCTCAAGGACGATTGGAAGCTTTACTGAACTTCCAAACCATGATAATTGACCTCACGGGTTTGGAAATAGCCAACGCTTCCTTGCTGGATGAAGGGACAGCGGCGGCGGAAGCGATGGCGGTGAGTTACGGCGCCAACAAAAAGGGGGCAAAAGCGTTTTTTGTTTCCCAAGATTGCCACCCTCAAACTGTGGAAGTGGTGCAAACTCGCGCTAAGCCGCTGGGAATTGAGGTAATTGTCGGCGACCATCAAAGCTTTGAGTTCGATCGTACAATCTTCGGCGCTCTCGTGCAATACCCCGCCACAGACGGCGCAATTTACGACTATACCGATTTTATTCGATCGGCACACGAAGCCGGCGCATTAGTCACAGTCGCCGCCGACATATTGAGCCTGTGCTTGCTCACACCCCCCGGCGAATTCGGCGCGGATATAGCCGTAGGAAGCACTCAGCGCTTCGGAGTGCCGATGGGATTCGGAGGGCCCCACGCAGCCTATTTCGCCACGCGAGAAGAGTTTAAACGGCAAGTTCCGGGGAGAATAGTTGGCGTTTCTAAAGATGCCAACGGCAAATCTGCTTTACGTTTAGCCTTGCAAACTCGCGAACAACACATCCGCCGCGAAAAAGCAACCAGCAATATTTGTACTGCTCAAGTTTTGCTGGCAGTGATGGCGAGTATGTATGCTGTTTATCACGGCCCGTCTGGACTGAAAGACATTGCTGAGAAAGTATGGACTTTAACAGCACTTTTGGCATCGGGTTTAAGAAGTTTCGGATACAAAATTGGTTCTCAACCTTTCTTCGATACTTTGCGGGTAGAATTGGGAGACAAACCGCTGTCAGAACTTCTAGAAGCTGCTAAAGTACGCCAAATTAATCTCCGAGTTTTCGAGGATTCGACAGTGGGAATCACTTTAGATGAAACTGTCAGCGTTGAAGATGTGCAAGAGTTGTGGGAAATTTTTGCACAGAATAAAGATTATATCAGGGGTGACGGGCAGAATGCTCTCAACATTCCACTGGATGCAGACGCATTGAATTCCTATTTGACCTTACCAGATTTTTGCGATCGCACCAGCAGCTATCTCGCCCACCCAGTTTTCAACAGCTACCATTCAGAAACTGAACTCTTGCGCTATTTGCACCGTTTAGAAGCCAAGGATTTATCGCTAAACACATCGATGATTCCCTTGGGTTCTTGCACAATGAAATTGAATGCCACAGCAGAGATGATGCCCGTGACTTGGGCGGAATTTGGCAAGATACATCCCTTTGCACCCCGCGATCAAAGTCGCGGCTATCAAATGATGTTCGTGCAACTAGAACAGTGGCTGGCAGAAATCACCGGTTTCGCGGGAATTTCTTTGCAGCCAAACGCCGGTTCCCAAGGCGAATACGCGGGCTTGTTAGTTATTCGCCAATACCACGAACACCGAGGCGAATCTCACCGAAATATCTGTTTGATTCCCCAGTCAGCCCACGGTACAAATCCGGCTAGCGCAGTTATGGCGGGGATGAAAGTAGTTGCTGTCGAGTGCGATTCTCAGGGTAATATTGATGTTGCCGATTTACAGAAAAAAGCAGAGAAACACAAAAATGAACTGGCAGCGTTGATGGTGACATATCCATCTACGCACGGCGTTTTTGAGGAAGAAATTAAAGAGATTTGCGATATTGTCCACAACTGGGGCGGACAAGTTTATATGGACGGCGCAAATATGAATGCTCAAGTTGGTTTGTGCCGCCCCGGTGATTTTGGTGCTGATGTTTGTCACTTGAATTTGCACAAAACTTTCTGTATTCCCCACGGCGGCGGTGGGCCGGGAATGGGGCCGATTGGGGTAATGTCTCATTTAGTGCCTTTCTTACCTTCTACTGATGAACAATCAAAATCTTACCCCCCCCAGCCCCCCCTTGCTAAGGGGGGGAGCAACATACAGCCACCCCTTCCTAAAGGCGAAATATCCCAATCCGTTGGTGCAGTTTCCGCAGCGCCTTGGGGAAGTGCTAGCATTTTGACTATTTCTTGGATGTACATTCGGATGATGGGAGGATTCGGTTTAACTGAGGCGACAAAAGTAGCAATTCTTAATGCTAATTACATGGCGCATCGCTTAGCATCTTATTATCCGGTTTTGTACAAAGGGAAAGCGGGTTTGGTGGCGCACGAGTGTATTCTAGATTTGCGATCGCTCAAAAAATCTGCGGCTATTGAAGTAGAAGATATCGCTAAACGGTTGATGGATTACGGCTATCACGCGCCGACGGTTTCTTGGCCGGTTGCTGGTACGGTAATGGTGGAACCGACGGAAAGCGAATCGAAGCAGGAATTAGACCGTTTTTGCGATGCAATGATTGCAATTCGAGGCGAAATTGCGGAGATTGAAAAAGGTAATGTTGACGCACAAAATAACGTTTTGAAAAATGCGCCGCACACCGCAGAATCTCTGATGGTTGATGAGTGGAATCGTCCTTATACTCGCGCGCAAGCGGCTTATCCGACATCTTGGACTCGCGAACATAAGTTTTGGCCGGCGGTGGGGCGGATAGATAATGCGTTTGGCGATCGTAATTTTGTCTGTTCTTGTTTACCAATGGAGGCTTACACTTAAGATTGTAATCCATTTAAATCTCGTTTATATCTGAGTCTAGATCCCCCTAAATCCCCCTTAATAAGGGGAGTAGGGGTTGACTTTGATTACTTCGGGTCCCCCCCTTCTTAAGGGGGGCTAGGGGGGATCTCCGGGTTTGATAGATGCCGATATCCACCTCACCAAAGGCCTCAAGAAACCGGGTTTTTGCGACAATACCTAACTACAACCCAAAAACTCCAAAAAACCCGGTTTCTCAACCTCACGCGACCACTCAACAAAAATTCCCCCGTCTCAGCTATAATCAAAGCCATCCTCTCCATCCTCACCACCCACCATGAGGCACTGGCCCCCCGGAGAACAAATCACAACGGCAAATACCTAATCGAAGAAATTCTCGGCGGCGGGGGATTCGGTGTCACCTACCGCGCCCAAAACCTTAAAGAAGGTAAAGTAGTCGCCATCAAAACCCTAAATGCCAACGTTCAAGGTAAGCCAAACTTTCGCGAATTCCAAACGAAATTTATCAACGAAGCTTTATCTTTAGCCAAGTGCAGCCATCCCCACGTCGTCCAAGTTTACGAAGTGTTTCCCGAAAAGGTAGGAAATATCGAATTGTGGTGCATGGTGATGGAATTAATCGACGGAATTGACTTAGCAAGCCATCTCGAAGATAACGGCATTTTGTCGGAAGAGAAAGCTTTGCCAATTATTCAACAAGTGGGAAGCGCGCTGAGTTTTGTCCACCAGCAAGGATTTACTCACCTTGATGTTAAACCCCAAAATATTATGCTAAGAACCCCCCCAGCCCCCCCTTGCCAAGGGTGGGAGTAAGAGAAAATTTCCCCTTCTCTTCTTCCCCCTTAATCAGGGGGGCGAAATTTCTTCTTCCCCCCTTAATCAGGGGGGCCAGGGGGGTGCAGTTTTGATTGATTTTGGCATAGCGCGACAGGTGACAGCGCCGGGGAAATTGCGGACAAATAACAATTCCGGGACGGAGTGTTACGCACCCATCGAATCGCATTGCCGCAAGCTGTAGCAGCCGTATTTGCCTAGTAGAAACTATCAATTATATTACGCACTTCGACTAAAGAAACCGGGTTTTTACTTGATCGGTCGGTGGGAACGAAATAATGATTAAACCGCAGAGGACGCAGAGGACACTGAGGAAGAGAAGAGAGAGATGAATAATTCTGACATTTTTAATCTGCAATTAGACCTGAAGCATCCAGGCGATCGTCCTTAGCATCCGAGTGTGTTAGGGGACAAATACAACTCTCCTGTCCCAGCCACTGCGATCCTACTTGATGCAGGGCTACCATCACCGGTTGAATTTGGCGACCCTTGGGCGTGAGGGAATATTCTACGCGGGGCGGAATCTCGGCATAAACACGCCGATCGACTAACCCTTGAGATTCTAACTCTCGTAGGCGTTGGGTGAGGGTTTTGGTGCTGATGCCAGGAAGTGCCGCGAGTAATTCGTGGGGACGCCTCGCGCCTCCAAACAGTTCGCGTAGAACCAAAATTGACCATTTATTGTCCAACAAATCCAGCACAAATTGAATCGGACATTTAACCTCTACGCACTGACTTGCTTCCACCATAAACTCCCTGCACAGTTGCCTTCACGATAATTTCCATATTTCTTTAGAAATGGCTCAAGCGTCCTATTGGCTTCAATGCTTTACCTAAAGTAACTATAGGATACCACTGGTAACTGACTTGTGGGCGATCGCGGATTAAGGCAATGTGGTGCACAGTCATCAATTCCGAACAATCCACTCTCCACTCCTATGGTCAGTTCAATTAGTAAATCGGAGTCTGCTGGTCTCCCATCCAGCATTAAAGCACCTGTTCAAGAAACCCTGTTAACACCCCGCTTTTACACCACCAATTTTGATGCCGTTGCCGAAATGGATCTGTCGGGGCAACAAGCGGAATTAGAAGCAGTTGTAGCAGAATTGCGCGCGGACTATAACCGCCACCATTTTGTCCGCAATCAAGAGTTTGAGCAATGCTGGGACAAGATTGATGGCGAAACGCGAAAGGCATTTATTGACTTTTTAGAGCGATCCTGTACCTCAGAATTTTCTGGTTTTCTGTTGTTCAAAGAACTATCCCGCAAACTTAAGAATCGCCAACCCTTGTTATCGGAAGCCTTTAGCTTACTGGCACGGGATGAAGCGCGTCATGCCGGTTTCTTGAATAAGGCGATGGCAGATTTTGGGTTGTCTCTCGATCTGGGCTATTTAACAAAAAATCGTACCTACACATTCTTCCCTCCAGAATGGGTAATTTATACTGTTTATCTGTCGGAAAAAATTGGCTACTGGCGCTATATTTTGGTGTATCGCCATCTCGAACAACATCCAGAATATCAAATTTATCCCCTGTTTCGCTACTTCGAGAATTGGTGCCAAGACGAAAATCGGCATGGGGATTTCTTTAAGGCTTTGTTGCGATCGCAGCCTAAGCTTTGGAATAACTGGAAGGCAAGACTCTGGGCGCGCTTTTTCCTACTGACGGTGTTTGCCACCCACACAATGACGGTGTTGGAACGCTCCACATTTTATGACTCGATCGGCATCGACCCCGATGAATATAACAAGCAGGTGATTCATCACACCAATGAAACAGCAAAACGGGCGTTTCCCAGTATTTTAGATACCCACCATCCAGAATTCTTTCCCCGTTTGGATCGATGTGCGATCGCCAATCAGAAGCTAGCAGAAATCTCAACTAATCAGCGCCCTGCCGCCATCCAATTTTGCCAAAAATTACCCTGGATTGCTGTGATTTTCTGGCAGTTGTTGCGCCTTTATTTACTGCCATCGATTAATGCTGAATCGTCCAGAACCGCTATTAATTAGGAGATATTGCCATGACTAATCTATCGACACGCCTCCGAGAAGGCACGATGCAATCCCACACCACAGCCGAAAATACGGCATTTATGAAATGCTTTATGAAAGGCATTGTGGAACGGGAACCTTTGCGTAAACTATTTGCCGATCTGTACTTTGTTTACAGCGCCTTAGAAACGGCTTTGCAGAGCCATGTCAACCACCCGATTATCGGAACCCTCTATTTCCCTGAGTTAAATCGCACTGAGAATCTGGCTTGCGATCTAGCTTTTTATTACGGTGAAAATTGGCGGGAGGAAATTACGGCTTCGCCAGCGGGTTCTGTGTATCGCGATCGCATTCAAACCCTCTCAGCAACCGATCCAGTCCTGCTGATTGCCCATGCCTACACCCGCTACATGGGTGATTTATCCGGCGGACAAAGCTTGAAAAACGTGATTCGATCGGCGTTGTCTCTGCCGCCGGATCAGGGAACAAATTTCTATGAATTTTCCCAAATCTCGACACCAGAAGCAAGGCGAGAATTTAAGGAACGCTATCGCCAAACCTTTGATGAGTTTCCGGTGGATGCTGACACGATCGAGCGAATTGTCGCAGAAGCAAATACGGCATTTACTCTTAACCAGGATGTAATGCACGAACTCGAAGCCGATGTGAAAGCGGCGATTGGAGACCATACCTTTGATTTGCTGACTCGGCAAGATCGCCCCGGTAGCACAGAAGGCCGCAGCCCTCATGTCAAGCGAGAATCTGTCGCGAAATAACTCGCCCAAGGAAAACAAGATCGATCGTATCTCTAAAATATGCCGGGGTTCTGAATTTACACAACAACAGAAGGATAAATCGGTTAATGAAACAGTTATCACAAACGGTTGAATTTGATGCTGCATTGTTGAATAAATACAACCAGCCTTTACCTCGCTATACCAGCTATCCACCCGCCACAGAATTAAGCACTGATTTCGATCGCAACGCATTTAAAACCGCGATCGCCGTCGGCAATCACAAACGAACCCCCTTATCGCTTTACTGCCACATTCCCTTTTGCGAAACGCCCTGTTATTTCTGCGGCTGCAATACCATCATTACCCAGCGCAAGGAGGTGGTAGAACCCTATTTAGGCTATCTCGATCGCCAAATTCGCCAAGTTGCCAGTTTGCTGGATGCCGATCGGCTGGTGCATCAGTTGCACTGGGGCGGCGGCACGCCCAACTATCTCGATCGCAGTCAGGTAGAGTTTCTCTGGAACCAGTTAAATCGATATTTTCGGTTCGATGACGCTGCAGAAATATCGATCGAAGTCAATCCTAGCTATATCGATCGCGAATATATTCTATTTTTGCGACAATTAGGATTCAATCGGATTAGCTTTGGTATTCAAGACTTTAATCCCACCGTGCAGCAAGCGATCAATCGGGTGCAGCCCGAAGCGATGTTGTTTGATGTGATGGATTGGATGCGGGAAGCTGGGTTTGAAAGTGTCAATGTGGATTTAATTTACGGCTTACCTTTCCAGACACAAGCAACATTCCAGGAAACGGTAAAGAAGACCTTGCAATTAAATCCCGATCGCATTGCCGTCTTTAATTTTGCCTATGTTCCCTGGCTCAAACCGGTTCAGAAACGGATGCCGGAATCTGCTTTGCCGACTGCGGGCGAAAAGCTGAAAATTCTGCAAAGTACGATCGCCCAACTGACGCAAAATGGCTATGTGTTTATTGGTATGGATCACTTTGCTAAGCCTAATGATGAACTAGCTATCGCGCAACAAGCTGGGCAACTACATCGTAATTTTCAGGGTTATACCACTAAGCCAGAATCGGATCTGTTGGGCTTTGGCATGACTTCCATCAGTATGTTGCAGGATGTGTATACCCAAAACCACAAGGGATTGAAAGATTTTTATCGGGCGATCGATGCGGGTGAATTGCCGATCGAAAAAGGTGTTATACTTAATCAAGACGATCTGATTCGGCGCACAGTAATTATGGAATTAATGTGTCAATTCCAACTGTCGGTGCAAGATTTGGAAGAAAAATACCATCTCGGCTTCGATCTCGATTTTAATGACTATTTCGCTCAGGTTTTGCCACAACTTGAGGCCTTAGAAGCCGATGGGTTAATCAAACGATGGGGCGATGGCATTGAAGTAACCGCGCTCGGCCGCTTGCTAATTCGCAATATTGCATCCGTGTTTGATAGCTATCTCATCCCCCACTCAAGCAAACGGTTTTCCAAGTCCCTATGAATCGTCGTCAGATTTGTTAACTCTGAGATGTTGCACCATTCTCAATTACTTGTTTAGGAACAGGCTTTTCGGCCTGTTCCACAACAAAAAAAATCACTCTTTGTGGAACGGGCCGGAGAGCCCGTTCTTGAGAATGCTACAAGATGTGAGTTAACTCAGAGTTGTTAACATAGTCAGGGACGGATAAATACTTTCATAACCGAGTTGTTGCGTAAATTCTAACCAATTCAACAAGGAAAAATCAATGTTCTGTGAACAATGCGAACAAACAGCAAGCGGACAAGGATGCCATCAGTTTGGTGCTTGTGGGAAAAGTCCCCAAGTGAATGCTATCCAAGATCTGCTGATTTATTATCTGCGCGGGTTGGCTCCGATTGCCCTGAAAGCAAAAGAGTTAGGCATTGATACTCATGCAGTGGATGTCTTCACCTGCGAAACGATCTTTGCCACGATGACGAATGTCAACTTTTCCGAAAAGCGGTTTGTTGAGTATCTCCAGGAAGCGATCGCCCATCGCGCCAACCTCAAGGCTCAAGTGCAGCAAGCAACAGACACTCCACCCACCTGGGCTGCAATTTCCGACTTTGAACCCAACTTTGAGGAGAGCCTGGTTGAGCAGGGTGAGCAGATTTCCCTCCAGTTCCTCAGTCAGTCTGCCTCGAATGTGGATATTTTCTCACTCAAACTCACAGTGCTATATGGGGTTAAGGGTCTTGCCTCCTACACCTTCCACGCCTACGAAGTGGGCCAGGAAGACGAGCGGGTGTATCGTTTCATTTATGAGGCACTTGTCGCCCTCGATAACCAGACTTTGAGCTTGCAGGAGTGGGTGGATCTTGCTCTTGAGGTGGGAGCCATTAATCTGCGCTCTATGGAACTATTGGATGCCGGACATACCGGTACCTATGGGCACCCAATTCCCACGCCTGTTCCCCTCAATCCACGGCAAGGGAAGGCGATTCTGGTTTCAGGACATGACATCAAACAACTCGAAGGCTTACTCAAGCAAACAGCAGACACGGGAATTACTGTTTACACCCACGGCGAACTTCTACCAGCCCACGGCTATCCCAAACTAAAACAGCAGTATCCCCATCTCTACGGTCACTACGGCACTGCTTGGCAGAACCAAACCAAGGATTTTGGCAAGTTCCCCGGTGCGATCGTGATTACGACCAACTGCTTAATGCCAACCCATTCCTATTATGAAAATAAACTCTTTAGCGTTGGCCCCGTCGGCTATCCGGGTCTGATTAACTTGAGTGAGATCGACAATGGCACACCCGATTTTACTCCCGTTATTGAGAAAGCACTGGCACTTCCCGGCTTTACTGAAGATGCACCCCCCAGGGAAGTCACAGTTGGTTTTGCCCACAATACAGTCCTAGGTGTGGCAGATAAAATCATTGAGGCTGTCAAACAGCGTAAAATCCGCCATTTCTTCCTGGTAGGGGGCTGTGATGGAGCCAAACCCGATCGCAACTACTACACCGAGTTCGTAGAAAAAGTGCCTGATGATTGTGTCGTGCTCACCCTAGCTTGCGGTAAGTTTCGCTTCTTCGATCGACAAATGGGCGACATTGACGGACTACCCCGCCTGATGGATGTTGGTCAGTGCAACGATGCCTACTCCGCGATTCAGATTGCTGTAGCCCTAGCCAATGCCTTTGAGGTAGGTGTCAACGATATACCCCTTTCCATGATTCTGTCGTGGTATGAACAAAAGGCAGTAGCCGTCTTGCTAACTCTCTTGCATTTGGGGATTAAAAACATTCGTCTAGGGCCGACATTACCGGCGTTTATTTCTCCCAATGTATTCAAGCTTCTGTCGGAGAAATATAACTTGCAGGCCATTACCACCCCTGATGCCGATCTAGCAGCTTGCTTGAGCCCATTAGCAGTCATTCGCTAAGGAATGAGAATTAAATAACTTAGAATTTTGATGGTTCTTGTGGGATGGGCGTCCCGCCCGTCCAGAAAGGGCGGGCTATAAGCCCAACCCCTACTCCCCACTTTCAAGAGTGTAAATTATTTAATTCGCGATCCTAAGTCTATTCAGAGGGATTCATCTGCGTTGATCTGTGTTTATCTGCCCTCATCTGCGGTGAAAAAAAGAGAATTTATCGAGCCGCAGATGATAAGGGATTGACGCTGATTCACGCAGATGTCGAGAAGAGAGATAGGAATGGGCGAGCGATCGGATGGAGATTCATATTCTCAAAGATGGCAGTCGGATTTTCACAAGCTACCGGGTCAAATGAATCTGGCTGAGTCGGAGTTATGAACCCGATCGCACTAAGCATCGAGCATCCAAGCAATACACTTTTGCATTTGATTGCTCATTGTTTGTCGATCGGCATTATACCTGCGGCCGTGTCCCGGCAACACCCATTCAAACGAGTAATTAGCCAACTTCTGCATAGATTTGATTTGTTCGGGCCAAGAATACCAACAGACATCGTGAAAGCCAACTAGCTGCTGCAAACTTTCCGACCAAGCAAGATGATCGCCTGTGAACAAAAACGTGTTATTGTAAAGCAAAACGGTGTGACCTTTCGTGTGACCTGGCACCGATATAATCAACAAATCATCTGCTAGTTGATACGGTTCGGTGGGCGACAATTGCATTTCTACACGGCAAGTATCAGCGTTAATTTCGTCATAATGAATGATGCGATCGCACCCAAAATGATCGTGGTATAGTTGATGATCTGCCACATCATCGCCGTGAGTCAAGTACATATAGCGAATGCCGCCCATTGCTTCTATGTTTTTGACTAGCGGCGGCACAAAACGGGGAGAATCAACTAAAATGTTGCCTTCGGGGCGGACAATTAAATAGCTGGCTGCGGCGTAGGAATTCTCTGAGTGGTAGCCGCAGTGATAGACATTTTCTGCTACGAGTGCGGGCAACAGTTGCTGGGCTTGTTTGATGCTTTTGGGTTTTTCTACAGTGCCGATCGAACTTGTGGGACAAGACAAAAGAGCCGCGAGCGATCGCATTTCTTCAGTTTCATTAGTTGGCTGGTGGTAAACCGCAGACTGTTCTCCCGCTTGACCAAATACTTCAGGTGCCATCCACCGACAAGTATCACACTCAATGCAGGTATTGTCTACTTGACACTCCCCTGGCTAAAGCCGAGGGGATTCTTGATTCGCAGAATCGACTTGCCGATGCAGAATTACTTCAACATCGGTAGCGGTCAACTCTCCACAAGCGTTCGGATCTAAGATCCAAGTTCCGACGTGCCCCGCCGTACTCAATCCCCGACTTAGGATATTTCTACCTGCGTTGCGATCGCGATCTAATACACATCCACACCGACAAGCGTGAGTTCGCGTTGATAGACTTTTCTTAACAATGGTTCCGCAGCTAGAACATTCTTGACTCGTCCCGTGGGCTGGCACGGCAATTGTAATCCTTCCGAATACTTTACCGAAATATTCCATCCACACTCGAAACATATACCAAGATGCGTCGTTAATCGATTTAGCTAAGCAGTGATTCTTCACCATGTTTTTGATTCTCAAATCTTCATAGACTACACAGTCGTTTGACTGGATGACGCATCTTGCTAATTTCACAGCAAAATCTTTACGCTGTCTACTTATTTTGAGGTGGCGTTTTCCTAGAATTACCCTAGCTTTTTTTCTATTTTCTGAACCTTTGACTCGCTTTGAAAGCCGCCTTTGGGCTTTCTTTAGTCGGCGATCTCCTTTGCCCAAAAAACGCGGATTTTCGACTGTAACACCATTAGAGTCTGTGTAGAACTCTTTGAGCCCCACGTCTAATCCAATAGCATTACCTGTAACTTCAATCTTCTCGGAACGGTCAACTTGAACGCAAAACTGGATGTAGTATCCATCGGCTCGTTTGACTAAGCGCACTCGCTTAATTTGGCTAAGCTGATAGAAATGTAAGTCTCGCGTTCCTTTTAATTTGAGTTTCCCGATTCCATTCTTATCTGTAAAAGTGATAGATTTCCGGTCTGTCGCTAGACGCCACCCGGTCGTTTTGTATTCGACTGAGCGGTTGTCTTTCTGGAATTGCGGAAATCCCTTTTTCCCGGGAATTTTCTTTTTACAGTTGTCGTAGAAGCGGGCGATTGCCGACCACGCTCTTTCGGCGCTTGATTGTCGAGCCATGCTATTCAATTCATCGCAAAACGGAAACTCTTTAGCTAAAACAGCGCTGTACTTATTCAAGTCATATTTGTTGACTTTTTGGTTTTCCATCCAAAAGCGCAATGCTTTGTTACGGATGAACTGCACTGTTCTAATTGCTTCATCTACAGCATCGAATTGCTGCTTTTTACCGTATGCTTTGAATTCAAAAACTAGCATGACTTCGACCTCATCACGTTCTTCTTATGCTAACAGCACTAGCTTAATATCATCAAAGTGTTTACAAGACTTTACAGAGTTGTATCCTAAGTTGCAATCCTAATATCTAATGAAAGATACTGGGAAGCTAAAGCCTCCTTCTCCCTTTCATCCCCGGACTAAAGTCACGGGGTTTTCATCAGAAAATTGGGTAGAAACCTCGTCCTTTTAGGACGGCTTTATATTACAATATAATTGGTCAACGACCCAC
>NZ_JAUBTI010000074.1:0-35084 GCF_036702415.1 Microcoleus sp. D3_18a_C4
GAATTTAACAGGCTTCTCAATTCACATATCATTTCCCGTCTGTTTTGTCAACTCCTGATACTGAACCGACGCCCTAGAAGGTCTGAATAAAAAGCAGTATAAAACCTTGCTAGTGCTCACAGAAGTCTATCGTCAACAGCAATGGTTATTTGATAATAATCAACAGAGTATTGAGGATAGAATAGTAAGTTTAAGCCAACCCCATATCCGTCCCATAGTCAGAGGAAAAGCCGGAAAAAGCGTAGAGTTTGGGGCAAAACTATCAGCCAGTTGTTTTGAAGGATATGTATTTTTAGACCGGATGAGCTGGGATAATTTTAACGAATCAGGGGACTTGAAAGCCCAAGTAGAAGCATATCATAGGTTCACAGGATATTATCCAGAGTCCGTTCATGCAGATCGCATTTACCGAAATCGGGAAAACCGAGCATGGTGTAAAGAAAGAGGAATTAGAATGAGTGGGCCGCCATTAGGAAGACTCCCAGCAAATGTGAGTAAATCAAAAAAAAAGCAAGCTAAAGAAGATGAGAGAATTCGCAATGCGATTGAGGGAAAGTTCGGACAAGGTAAACGAATATTCGGTCTAAATCGAGTGATGGCAAAACTTGATAATACATCGGGTACAGTTATGGCAATTACTTTTTTGGTCATGAACCGATGCTTCCTGGTGGCGCCGGGTTTTTTGTGTGTTTTTATGTCTATTTGGAAAAAAAACACCTGTTTTTAGGTTAAAGATAATTTACAATTATAATTGGGTGGAATCGATACATAAAAACCTATCTTTAGTTGAGTTTGAATATATCGATCGCTCCTGTTCTTAGTTTGCGATCGATTATTCAGCAAACCCTATGTAGGGCGCGAGGTTTCTCCCCACTTTCCTTTTTTGTCGCCATCTGAGATTATCAGATTTTTGCAAATGCAAGAAAATGTGGGTGAAACATCGATGATGCGAGGGTTTAGGCAGTGGGTGAGGAGTCAAATTCAGTCAGGGGAATGAAGGAGGGCGATTCTCTACGGGATAGATCCGCTTCACGCTCTTTTTTAAACCGATACTATCGCACAGGCGGGACGCCCGTGCCACGAAAAAAAACGCCTATATATCACAGTTAATCGACATTTAAATGCAGTTTGAGAGCAGCATTTACCAACTGCATAATTTCCTCACTCAAACTTCCCACTGCATCGCTGCTAATTCGCTGTTTAGAAATAGTCCGTACTTGCTGTGCTTGTACTTTAGAAGGTTTGGATAAACTGCTATCCTCTGGATTTAGCAACACCTCGAAAGGGTAGACGCGGGTTACATTAGAGGTAATTGGTAGAATTGTAACTGTATTGGCAGCACGGTTATTAGCGTCATTGCTCACCACCAATACTGGACGGCGTTTATCTATCTCAGAACCAACCGTAGGACTTAGATTAGCGTAGTAAATTTCACCACGTTTTATCTGTCAATCCATCGGCAACTGTTAGATCCCAAGCGGAGTCTACTTCACTGGATGCTTGTCGGTAAGCAGATTCTAGTTCTTGATTCCGCAGCAATTCTAAAGCGACTTCTATTACTTGGGATCGCGAGTTGCATCCTTTAGCAATTTTGTAGCTTTCAATAAACTTTACTAGCGATTGTGATAAGGAAATGGATATTTTTTCAGCTTGCATTATCTTAGCAATTGGTAATTACAAAGATTTTTACTCAATTATAGCACAAGCAGTAAACCAGAGTAAACCACACTATTTACAGGGCGATTTACTTCGGGATAGCGCGGCTTCACGGCTTGAACCGATATTATCGCACAGGCGGGACGCCCGTGCAACAATGGAGGCGGATCGATCAAATGGCGCTCGCGCTTTTACATTTTTGCTCTCATCCCCGCCGATAGATTCCGGGTGCAATTCCTGTAGCAGATCGAAAATGCTTGTTGAGATGACTTTGATTGGAAAAACCGCAAGCAAGGGCAACTTCAGAAATCGACAAATCCCGGTTTTTTAGCAGTTCTTTCGCGCGTTCGACTCGCTGCTGAATTACATATTGCCACGGGGAAACGCCCATCGATTGCTTGAACAGAGCACAAAAATAATAGTGACTTAAATTGAGTTCGGCGGCAATGTTTTCTAAACTAAATTGAGCATCGAGGTTCGATCGAATATAGTCGATCGCGCTTTTTAACTGAAAATCGGACAAACCGCCTTTGTAGGTACGCACAGTGGCGGGAGCGGTGCAGTAATGACGGAGTAGGTGAATCCCAAGTAAATTGGCGAGGGATTCGGTGTAAAGCCTACCGCCCAAACCATCGTTCGTCATTTCAGAGAGGAAAGAACGGGCGATCGTTTCAAGTTGCGGATCGCGATCGAGCAAAACACTTCGCAGTTCAAGTTTGTGGGGATTGAGGCATTCAGTTGTAGCAGCGATGTCAGACAAAAAGTCTGGAGGCATTGTGAAGGCTAGAGCTTCATCTGTAGTTTCCCAAGCCCAGAATGCAGGGATTCCTGCTGGCAGGAAAAAAAAGTCACCAATGTTGTTAACACCATCGTACTCTTTGTTCTCAAATTGGTTGACTTGTCTGTTACCGTGACTGAGACTGACCAGCAAAAAATGATTGGTACTAGGCGCAGTTTCTAGCTCACTTGGTGGATTGATTAAATAATTGATTGCCAATCCACCCACTCGAATAGGTGGTGTCGATCTAAATTCAGCGATGATATCTAATATGTCGCGAGTCTGTTCAGCACGTTGCCCATTCGATGAATGTGATGACTCGTTCGATCGAGATTGTGAGTGGCGATCGCTCTCCTGCATAATTACTCTTTTCCCGTGCTAGCGGCTGAAGTTGGCGCTCACCCAATCAAACAGCCGTAAGTTTTTCGATAATTTCCCAAGATTTTACACCAATCTCTCGATTCTGCACAGTAAGGTCGAGCGCACAAACCGACAAGCATCCGGCATTACGCGCATGAAGGGCTGCTGATAACTCAAGTCTATCTGTTCGATCGCACTTGACAGCCAGAATTGAGGGCGATCGCAAGAATAGACAAATTTTTCCACAAGATTAGAAAAGACCTGCAAAGGGACAGCCTTTTATACTTGTAAAGTAACTGTTAATTAAAAAATCTTCCATGACTATTGCTACTGCAACTAAACCCCGTATTGAATAGCCCATGATTCTCTTTTTGGTTGCCGTTCACCTGTTAGCCTTGCTAGCTTTTTTACCTAGTAACTTTAGCTGGGCAGGGCTTGGCATAGCACTCTTTTTACACTGGCTTACAGGAGGAGTGGGAATTACCCTCGGTTTCCATCGGCTAGTCACCCACCGCAGTTTCCAGACGCCTAAGTGGCTGGAGTATGTGCTAGTTTTTTGTGGGACTTTATCGTGTCAAATGGGTCCAACAATATGGGTAGGATTGCATCGGCATCATCATGTCTATTCCGATCGTGAGCTGGATCAGCATAACTCTAATCGTGGTTTTTGGTGGAGCCATATGGGCTGGATGCTCTATGAAGTAGCTGCCAAAAAAGAGGTAAGCCGCTACACCAAGGATATTGCCAACCAACCGTTTTATCAGTTTTGTGACAAATATTATCTCGTCCTCCAGGTAATCTTAGCAGCTCTCCTTTATTTAATCGGTGGCTGGTCTTTCCTGATCTGGGGGATTTTTGTGCGGTTGGTACTGGTTTATCACTGCACCTGGTTTGTCAATAGTGCCACCCATAAGTTTGGCTACCGTACTTATGAGTCCAGTGATCGCTCAACCAATTGCTGGTGGGTTGCCCTGTGTACTTATGGCGAAGGTTGGCACAACAATCACCATGCTTTTCCCCATTCCGCCCGCCACGGTTTCACATGGTGGGAAATTGACTTCACCTGGATGATGATTCGGTTTTTAGAAATGGTCGGTCTGGCGTGGAAGGTACGCCTTGCTGAAGGGAAATAGGGTTTGTTAAGTCGTGCTTCTAGAGCTGTTTCTAGCCTTTTGGTAAGAACATAGCCCTATAGTTCGACCTGTAAATTATTAGGTGATGTTACTCAACTATTATACCTGACCAAAATTGAATTAGATTTACCTACTCAACTAAAGCCTGCCGCTGAGCCTCCAACAATTCCTGAATCCCAGTTTCTGCCATATCCAAAATTTGATTTAACTGACTCCGACTGAAACTTCCCTCTTCCGCAGTTCCCTGAATTTCAATAATATTCAAATCTCCATTCATTACCACATTACAATCAATTTCAGCCGCCACATCTTCAAGATAATTCAAATCTAAAAACGCCTCGCCTTCCAAAAGCCCCACAGACACGGCCGCCACTTGACGAATAATGGGCGATCGCACCAAATCACCTTTTTGCACCAACTTGTTCAAAGCATCAGCCACAGCCACAAACCCGCCAGTAATTGAAGTCGTGCGAGTCCCAGCGTCCGCTTGCAAAACATCCGCATCGACAAGTATGGTGCGTTCTCCCAATAGTTGCATATCCAAGCACGATCGCAAACTGCGCCCAATCAACCGCTGAATCTCTTGAGTCCGTCCCGATAATTTCATAAATTCCCGCTCTTGTCGCTGCGGTGTAGATCCCGGCAACATTCGGTATTCCGCTGTCAGCCAACCTTGTCCGGTATTCTCCAGAAATCTAGGCACTCCCGGCTTGATTGTCACGCTGCAAAGTACCTGAGTATCGCCACTTTTCGCCAGTACGGAACCGCTAGCAAATTTGGTAAACTGTCGATCGAAACTAATCGGACGAATTTGATTTGGTTGTCTGCCATCTGGACGTTGGAAAGACATAATATTTAGGTGATTGGTAATGGGTAATTGGGCAGGAAAAATTTAAAATTGGGTCTTAATCTTCCGGTTCTTTTGACCGGGTAAATATGCAGTCATTCAATCTAAAATCTAAAATCTAAAATCTAAAATCTTATGCCGATTGGCCCTTAGCCTCGATTAATTTGAGAATATCCTGCTGGACTTGTTGTGGGGATTGATCGCCATCAATAGTTAACAGTTTGTTGCGGTGTTCGTAATACTCTAAAAGAGGAATAGTGCGTTCGTGGAACAAATCCAGCCGACGCTGTAAAATTTCAGGATGGTCATCCGATCGATCGCGCTCGATCGACCTACTCAGCAAAACCTCGATCGGCACTTTCAGCCAAACAGCCCAATCTAGCTCCTGCGCCAAATCCTCTAATAAAAAATCCAACTCCTCAGCTTGAAAAGCCGTTCGCGGATAGCCCTCCAACACCCAGCCATTAAAGACATCCCACAGCAGCAGTCGGCGGCGAAAGAATTCAATCATAGTTGCGTCGGGAACTAATTCCCCTCTTTCGACATAAGACACCGCCAGCTTGCCTAAATCTGTGTCTTCTGCGATCGCCTCCCGTAGAATGTCCCCCACAGCCAGCAAAGGAAGGCTCAAATTGCTGCACAGTAGTTCAGCCTGAGTTCCCTTTCCCGCTCCTGGCCCTCCCAGAATCACCACTCTCACAGTCCCTGCTCCTAGTGCCGCGACATTCAAATTTTACGCGATGTGTGTACCTTTTCTTAAAAGCCCTGGACGAAGCCAGACTCTCATCACCTTGGTTTTTCACCCTATAACTGTATAAATGTCAAGCTCCACGCCGTATTTTGGTAAAAAACCCCGTTTCTGCCTAAGTGCTAATTGAGTTCAAAAATCGAACAAACGACTGCGAATGCCACTGCCGCTAGCTTTTGAGAACTTATATATCTAGTGTTCGATCCGATGTGCACTCGGCCCAGTACACTATATATTGTTAAGCAGGCTTCAGCCGCGTCAAGGTCGGAGCTGCACTCAAGACTTAGTTGCTGATTAAATATTGCCCTATGGTTGCTCAGTTACAAACCCCTAAACTCAATTTAACCCACAGCTTGCCCTACACAGTTCAAGGGCTGGTGCAAGTCTTTACAGGCCCGCACCGCTGCTTTTTTACCAGTGTCATGGCTCAAGCCCTCAGAATTGCAGGACAGGGAGCTCCCGTGCTAGCGGTGCAGTTCCTCAAAGGGGGAATTAATCAAGGGCACCAGCATCCGGTGCGGCTGGGGCAAAATTTAGATTGGGTGCGCTGCGATTTGTCACGCAGCATTGAGAATGCCGATTTAGATGAGCTGGAGACGCGATCGATCGAACAATTGTGGCAGTATGTTCAAAATGCGGTGCGCGAAGGTCGTTATTCCTTAGTTATTCTCGATGAATTGAGTTTAGCGGTTAATTTGGGCTTGATTCCCGAAGCCGAAGTGGTGGCATTGATTGACAACAAGCCGCATCATTTGGATATGATTTTTACCGGGCCATCCATGCCGCAAAGAATTTTGGATGTTGCTGACCAAATTACTGAAATTCGCCGCAGTTAAGGACAATGATTCAAGTTGCGATCGCCATTTTAGCGATCGCATTTTTTATGTAAAAAAACAGTATCTAAAAAAAGAGGCGATCGCTTAGCTCAAAGAGCGATCGCACGCCGATCAATTTACCAGCGACGTTACGATTGAACTACCGGATCGAACACAACAGTCAATCGATCCGCCGGCACCATCCGCTTGAGAATTTTCAAGTGACCGTCTGCATCAGACCAACTGCGAAACTCACCCACAACCACCTTTTCCACATTGGGAAGCGAGCGAACTATAGTCCACGGCTTGAGACGTTTTTCTTGCAACATACTAAATAAATCTCCTTGGTAAATTGGAGGCAAAGCCAGTGCCCCGGGTTGGCCACCGCCGAGGACTGGCTTTTGACTTTGCAAACTTGCCCTTCTCTAAGAACATAGCACAAAAAAAAGGGTTTGGGATTATATCTTATTTTTCGCTTTTTTTAGAGATATTTTCTACATAACAGATGATTAAACTCAAAATTTATTAACTCTTTAATTCCCAACTCAAAACTATTTCATGACTAACACTTGGACTTCGCTTCGGGTGCAGCCTCACTAATAAATTCTGCCTTCTACCTTCTACCTTCCTTTTACTGATACCAATTTAATGTGAAGTTGCATATATTTCGATCCCCCTCGCATCCCCCTTAATAAGAGGGACTTTGACCAAGCTCTTGTCCCCCCCTTAATAAGGGGGGTTAGGGGGGATCAGATTCTATGCAACCTCATATAAAATTGGTATGAGATATTGCACCATTCTCAATAAGTTTTTTATGAACAGGCTTTTCGGCCTGTTCCACAAAGAGTGAATTTTCTTGTGGAACAGGCCGAAAAGCCTGTTAAGCGAGAATAGTGCAAGATGTGAGTTTTACAAATCCCGCCGCGACAGCAGAAACCAAATCCCACCCAAACCCAAAACACCGCACAAAACCCCGCCTTCCCACCCAAAAACAGTCCCCCCCGGCAAATGTCCAGGCTTTGCTTTAGAAGTAAAATTCAGCTCAGAATAGTATACCCACTGGCTGTTAACCCGCCAGCCCACTCGATCGCCAAACTTCTCCCAAACTGTAGCATCATAAACACCAGGCTTTCCCCCCAACTTGAGCCACAAACCCTTTTGCACAGAAAAACCGAATCTGCGGTGACTGTGCCGCACCCAAAGTTGATCGATAGTCTGCAAATCCTTAGCTGGAAACTTCCTAATATCTTCCTCACTCAAATAACCCCGTGAATTTTGCTGCATCACCTCCAGCATTTTCACAGAAGTTTCCTCATCCGCACCACGCCAATTTTTAGCAGCCAGCAGCCTTGCCAAGTGAGAATAATCAATCCCTTTTTCGGACTCTAAATTTACAGAAACTAACGCAGTATCAGTCACAGGTTGAGTCGGAACCGAAGGACTAACAACAGTTGCCTGCTGCGACTTTTCCAGCACTGGGACAACAACAACAGGAGGTTTTAAAGCATCCAAAACTTCCACAGCCGATTTGTAGCGATCTTTAACATATTCCTGAATCAACTTATCCAAAACCTGACCTAAATCGTCGCTAATTTGTGTTCCTTTTGGCAAAGCCTCCCTCCAAAGCCACCGGCCTTCAAGCGGATCGTAAAGGTCATCGTGAATGTCCCCGTAGATATCCAGATAAGGCATAACAGAAGTCAGCAAGCGAATGCAAGTCACCCCCAAACTGTAAAGGTCGCTAGCAGGAACAGCCCTACCGTGACGCTGTTCTAGAGCCGCGTAGCCAGGAGTTCCCAACTTCGTTCCTGTTTTGGTCGGAGCAGCAGCTACTACCTGTTTAGAAACCCCAAAATCTATCAGCACTAACTTACGATCGCGAGCTCTGCGGATCACATTCTCAGGCTTAATATCGCGGTGAATTACATTTCGGTCGTGAACAAACTTCAATAAAGGCAACAAATCTAACAGCAGTTCGCAAGTTTTAATTTCGCTATAAGCACCGTACTTATCTAACTCATCCTTTAAATTATTGCCATCAATAAACTCTTGGACTAAATACAAGCGCCCATCTTCCTCAAAATAAGAAATTAACTGAGGAATTTGCGGGTGCTTCAGTTCGTATAACCGCCTTGCCTCTTGTTCAAACAGTCGAACATATTTTTTAAAATGACCGGGCTTCCGCTGAAACTCTTGAGGGGGTGACAACTGTTTGATCACGCACAATTCCTCAAATTTTCCATGATTAACAGCTCGGAAAGTCCTGCCAAATCCCCCATCGCGCAGCGGTTCAGTTGCTGCATAAAGGTCTTTTAGCAGCAGCTTTGAACCACAATTAAGACAATACTTTGTGCCTGGTGGGTTCTGACGCTTGTCTCTTGGGCAATCGAGATTAAGGCAGTATGTCATATATTAAAAAAATGCGAACAAAATTATAGTCAGGGTTTTATATTATTCAAGAGTCCGATCGCGAGCTGGTTTTTGTAGAGGCGAAACCTCGAACCTTACGGAGGCGGCAGCCACCTTCGCCATCAGAGGAGGCGCTCTCGCCAGACTGCCCCTGAGCAAGTATAACTCTCTTGAGGGTTTGACCTCAAACTCGAAGTCCTCATCTAACCTTAGACTCCGCTGCGTGCAATACATTTGATTTAGCGGTCAAAGAGCCACCAGATCAAACAGAAATACTAATTTATTACCAGCCCCGTGAGTTCTGCAAGGCAAAAAAAAACTGAGGATTCCGCCTGAGATATAATTTTATTGCCAGAGAGAAGCACACTAAGGGGAGCCACAGCTTCCGTCAAGTTCGATCGACCTTAATATTTTAGCAGTATAATTTTTTATCGAACCAAGCCTAATCAACAGTCCAAAAATATCCAACAAACGCACGTTAAAATAAATACTAGCTTCCTCGATAGCAATCCGAGCTCGATCAGACACTTAGCCCGTTTTCCCTGTTTCCTTTTTTCAGCTATTACCAGTTACATCTAATTCGATCGGTCTACTTAATTAGGAACCGCTAGTGACACCAAAACTACTGCCCTCTCCAACTCCCAACTCCCGCAAAAAATCACCAAAAGTACCTTGGTTCGAGCGGTTCATGGCACTGGTCGCCCTGGGAAATTTAAGCCTAGTAATATTTGACATAACTTACGTGCCCGGACGAGATTTCTACTTCCGGCAACTGCCAGTTCTAACTCAAGTATACGACCCATTTAAAGGAATTAAACCCCACCGAGACACCCAGCAATATCTGGAAACCTTAGAAGAATTAAAAATTCAAGTAGTGCAAACAGGGTTGCCATCTCCCCAAGTAGCAGCCAAATTGCAGGAAATAAACAATCTGAGCGCGAAAATGATCGACGAAGATCCCTTTCGAGTAGCATCAAAAAGTGGCACCCTAGAAAAAATAAAAGACCGGATGCGCGATCGCGTCCCGAATCCGCAAGACTCCGCTAAACAATCATTCCAAAGATTCTGGAGCCCTAACTATTTAAACCAACAAGGCTGGCAAAAAGAAATCCAGTGGTTTGACTCCAAAATCAAGCCATTAATCGCCACCAACTATTACCGCGAGATCGGAGACAACGGCGAATTCACCGATAACTTCTGGCTAATTGACCTGCCATTCATTGCCATATTCGCGATCGAATTTCTAGCCCGTACCTACTCGATCAGCCGCCGCCACCGCAGCGTCACTTGGCGATCGGCCATGCTCTGGCGATGGTACGACATCTTCCTGCTGCTCCCATTCTGGCGCCTGTTGCGAGTATTACCCGTCACAATTCGCATCCACCAAGCCAAAATGCCGGATCTCCAACCCATACGCACCCAAATCAGCCGAGGTTTCGTCGCCAACTTCGCCCAAGAATTGACCGAAGTTGTAGTAATTCAACTCATCAACCAGATGCAACAATCAATTACCACAGGCGAACTCGCTCGTCAACTCTTTAAATCCCCAAAACAGCGCTATCTAGACATCAACAATATCAATGAAATAGAAGCGATCGCCACCCATCTAGTGCAAATAACCGTCTACAAAGTCCTCCCCCAACTCCAGCCCGACCTAGAAGCCCTCCTCCGGTACAATATTGAAAGCTTCCTCAAACAATCCCCCCTCTATCAAGGATGGAAGCAAGTACCCGGCCTGGGAAACCTGCCCGAACAGCTAGCACAGCAATTAGTTGCAGAACTCTCAAAATTAGCCACCCTCGGCCCCCAAGATGCCTACGAAGCCTTCAAAATCGCCACCGAAGACCCCATCGGCATGAAACTCTCAAGCCAGCTAGTCCAACATTTCGGGCAAGCTTTAGGAACCGAACTGCAACAGCAGCAAACCTGGCAAGAAATACAACTGCTGCTGTGCGACTTCCTAGAAGAGTTCAAAATCAACTACATTCAGCGGTTGAGCGAAGAAGACTTCGAGAAAATTTTAGAACAAGCCAAAGAACTGCAACGGATAGCCCCGCGTTAGCGCAAGTCTCCACCGCTTTACTGATTTTTTTCTTCCCCAATTAGCAATTAGCAATTACCCTGCTGTAACTCCTGCACATGAAACTTGCTGGAATTGTAAAGTTTCATGTGCGATCGGCATTCTCTACGAGAGTCATCTGCAGGGTTTTGCCTCACATCTTCAGCGCGGTAGTGAGTTAGACCGCCGTTAGGGTTCTCAGCGGCCTGGCGTGTCATGTTTTTAGCGAGAAAGGTCAATCGATTTTAGATTTTCGATTTTAGATTTGAGATTGAAGCATTGACCCCACCGATAAATACGTTCGGCAAGTTTCATCGGATACAGGTTTTTTATTTCTGGACGAATGAATCACGTGGCGGGTATCCTGGATGCTTTCGGTCAGTTTTTTTAGACGTACATTATATCAATTTATATGTAAGTTTGATGAGATTATACTTTTTAGAGTCAATCTGTAAAGTAAAGTTAAAAATTACTAAAAATAGCTCTAAACCAAGTAATCTATTAGATATGATTGCTAACTGGTTTCCTAAAGGCTAAAAAAATTTACCAAGGCTAAAAAAACTAAGGCGCGTCAGTATCTTTCGTCAGCTCTTATTATACCACTATCAGAGAAAACACGTAAGTAGCCATGCTTGTTTAAGCAAGTTACTGTCTCAAACTTTTCACTAACTATTATAGATTGCTTTTCAATATATATTTCCTCAGCCTCATTTCACTAAATCCACTGAGATTTTTCAGCCAACTCGTTACCCCAGGAGTAACACCAATAAATGTCACAGACCTCTGCAACCACTTTCCTGTCAAACCGTTATAAAAAAAAGGTGTCCCTGCGCCTGATTTTAGTATTCCCATTCGTTCTGCAAATATTTGCTGCCGTCGGGCTGACAGGCTGGCTATCCTTACGCAACGGGCAAAAAGCAGTCAACGAAGTTGCTAGTCAGTTGCGGAGTGAAATTACGGCCCGCATCCAGCAGCAGCTCAACACTTACCTAGACACAGCCCCTCGCGTCAATCAACTGAATGCCAATGCCCTTCGCCTAGGATACTTAAATCCAGACGAATTGGAGAGTATGGAGCGCTATTTGTGGGAGCAAATTCAAGCCTTTCCTTCTCTCCCCCAGATGGGTTTTGCTACTAAAACGGGAGAGTTCATTGCCATTGAACGCCAAGAGAATGGCCAAGTAGTTTTTAAAATAGCAGACAAAGAGCATCGGAATGAACTTCATATTTATGAATCTGATAGCAAAGGCAATAAAACGAACCTCTTAACAGTCTCCCGCAACTACAATATACTCAGCCGTTCATGGTATAAAGACAGTGTACGCTTAGGCAAGCCCACATGGAGCGAAATTTTTTCGATTGTAGGTCAGAAAACCCTCTCGCTTCCTGCCGGACATCCAGTGTATGACGAAAGTGGCGAACTGCGTGGAGTATTCGTTGCTAATTTATTGATCTCTTTCCTCAGCGACTTTCTGCAAAGCTTAAAAATGGGTCGATCGGGACAAACATTCATTATGGAACGTTCTGGACTCCTAGTAGGCAGTTCAACTCTCAAAGAAGCCTTTATCACCAACAATGGCAAACTCGATCGCCTGAATGCTTTAGACAGCACAGATGATTTAATTCGGCTGACAACAGCGCATTTAAAAGAACACTTTGGCGACCTCACTAAAATTAATAGCTCTCAGCAATTGGATTTTACGATCGCCGGCCAGCGGGAATTCCTCCAAGTTATGCCCTTTCAGGATAGCCGAGGATTGGACTGGCTGATCGTCGTCGTAGTCCCTGAAAGCGATTTCATGGATCAAATTAACGCCAATACCCAGACTACCATTTTGTTGTGTTTGGGAGCCTTGGGGCTGGCTACCGTTTTGGGAATCTTAACCGCACGCTGGATTACCAGCCCGATTCTCCGTTTGAGCGCAGCTTCTAGGGCGATCGCAAGTGGCGACTTAGAGAAAAATGTGCAGGTAAAAGGCATAGAAGAACTAGAAGTCCTGGGTCAGTCTTTCAACCTTATGGCACAACAGTTGCGCGAATCCTTTGAGGCGCTAGCCAAGACCAATTCCGAGCTAGAAATCCGAGTAGAAGAACGCACCGCCGAACTCACGGAAGCCAAACAAATCGCTGATACTGCAAACCAAGCTAAAAGTGAATTTTTAGCGAATATGAGTCACGAATTGAGAACGCCACTCAATGGAATTTTAGGATACGCTCAAATCCTAGAACGCTCAAAAACGATGGCTCCGAAAGATATCCAAGGCATCAGTATTATTCACCAGTGTGGTTCCCACCTGTTAACCCTGATCAATGACATCTTAGACCTCGCTAAAATTGAAGCCCAGAAATTGGAACTGTACGCGAAAGATTTCCATTTTCCTTCCTTTTTGCAGGGAGTCGCGGAAATCTGCCGCATCCGAGCCGAACAAAAAGGAATTGCTTTTGTTTATCAACCCAGTTCGGAAATTCCTGCTGGCATCTACGCTGACGAGAAACGCTTGCGACAGGTACTAATTAACTTGCTGAGCAATGCAATTAAGTTTACCGACTCGGGACGAGTGACTTTTAAGATAGAACATCTGGAAAAGGGGACAGGTGAAAAGGTACAAAGCCATGACCAAAAGCCAGCCTCACCAATTCACAAAATTCGGTTTCAAATAGAAGATACTGGCGTTGGTATGACACCAGAACAATTAGAAAAAATATTTTTGCCTTTTGAACAGGTAGGAGACAGCAAGCGGCAGGCGGAAGGAACCGGACTCGGTTTAACAATTAGCCAGAAAATTGTCGAAATGATGGGTAGTACAATCCAAGTAAAAAGCCAGTCAGGAGTCGGCAGTGTTTTTTGGCTAGATTTGGATTTACGGGAAGCTGCAGACTGGGCAAATACAACCACGATTGCCAAGCAAAGAAAGCTAGTTGGGTACCAAGGTAGAAAACAGAAAGTTTTGGTTGTGGATGACAAATGGGAAAACCTCTCGGTGATTGTCAATCTGCTGGAACCGCTCGGCTTTGAAGTAACCGAAGCTAAAAACGGTCAAGAAGGTTTAGAAAAAGTAGAAGAGTTGAAGTTCGATTTGATTATCACTGACTTGGTGATGCCAGTGTTAGATGGCTTTGAGATGATGCGCCGTATCCGAAATTTGTCACACTATAAAGATGTGGCAATCATTGCTTCATCTGCCAGTGTATTTGCTACCGACCAACATAAAAGTTTCGAGAGGGGAGCCAACGATTTTCTCGGTAAGCCAGTGCAGGCAGAAGAGCTATTTGAGATGTTGCAAAAGTATTTAAAACTTGAATGGATATATGAGGAACAAAAGCATGAAAAAATCAGCACTATTTCCTTTTCCTCTGATCCTAAATCACTTTCTGAATCGAAATCTGTAGTTGCTCCCCCCCCAGGAGAAATAGAACTTTTATTTGAAATGGCGATGAGAGGCAACGTGAAAGGAATTGTGAAGCGCAGTGAGCACCTAGAGAAATTGGATCAGAAATTTGTGTCCTTTGCTGTTGAGCTGCGCCAGTTAGCCCAAGGCTATCAGGTCAAAAAAATCAAAGAGTTTATTACATCCCACAGGATAGAAAAAGAATGAAGGCAGCAAATATTGAAACAAGTAGCATCTTAATCGTCGATGATAATCCTAGCAATCTGGACGTGCTTTCTGAAGCTTTAGCGGGTTTTGGATGGGAAATATTGGTAGCAACTGATGGCGAAACTGCCATCGAACAGGCTGAATATACTCAGCCGGATTTGATTCTGTTAGATGTAATGATGCCAGGAATTGACGGGTTTGAAACCTGCCATCGCCTGAAGGAAAGTCCGTTGACGAACGAAATTTCGGTAATTTTTATGACGGCTCTTTCTGACATAGGAGATAAGATCAAAGGCTTTAATCTAGGGGCTGTGGATTACATTACTAAGCCCTTTGAACAAAAGGAGGTGTTAGCTCGCGTCAACCTCCATTTAAAACTGCGTTCTTTGACTAAAACTCTCGCAGACCAAAATCTGCTTCTTAAACGGGAAATTGAAGACCGGCTCGCAGCAGAAGCAGCGTTACATCAGCTCGCGCAGGAGTTAGAAAAACGGGTGGAAGAACGAACGGCTGAACTTTCTCAAGCTTTGGATAATCTTAAAAAAGCTCAGGTGCAAATCGTTCAAAGTGAAAAGATGGCTTGTCTTGGTCAACTTGTAGCTGGGGTAGCTCACGAAATTAACAATCCAGTTAGTTTTATCTCCAATAATATCCCTATTGCCAAGGAATATATTGCCGATTTGATCGAGATGACTCGGCTTTGCCAGCAGCACAACGTTACTTCGACATCAGAATTTGAGGATAAGTCCCAGGAGATTGAGTTAGATTTTATTGTTGAAGATTTGCCAAAAATTATTGATTCAATGGCGCTAGGAACAGAGCGACTTTACAATCTTTCTATGTCACTGCGTAATTTCTCTCGCTTGGATACATCGGCCCTAACGCCCGTGAATATTCACGATGGGCTAGAGAGTACCTTATTAATTTTAGGGCATAGACTGAAATCTAAAGGAAGTTTCCCAGGAATTGCAGTGATTAAGGAGTATGGGGAATTGCCGCTAGTAGAGTGTTATCCGGGGCAACTTAATCAGGTATTTATGAATATATTGGCGAATGGAATTGATGCTTTAGAAGAGTCTACGATCAGTTGTCCGCTGTGCGGGGAAAAGAAACAGAGCAATGACACTCCACAGATTCGGATCTGCACTGAAATGCTTCAGGATGACAGAGTGGTGATTCGGATTGCTGATAATGGGGTTGGCATAACTCAGGAAGTAATGCAGCATTTATTCACGCCGATGTTTACTACTAAATCAGTAGGTAAAGGGACAGGTTTAGGTTTGTCTATTAGCCGTGAGATCGTAGAACGAAAACATGGTGGTAAGCTGACTTGCATTTCCTCGCCCGAATGGGGGGTAGAGTTTGTAATTGAGCTTCCTATTCAGCATTAGTAATGGGGATTTTTTAGGGTGAATCTTAGTAGGGCTATTTTGTCAATATATAGTTAATCTGGCGATCGCCCATGTCTAATCTACCAATCACCATCACTGTCAAACTCTTGGCCGCCTATCAAGAAGCAGAGGGCTTGTCCGAAGAGAAATTAGAATTTCCCAAAGAAACTCCCGTATCGCAAGTCCTAGAACGCCTGAGTGACCATCGCCAACAGTTCTAGGGGCGATCGCACATCTTGCACCATTGTCAATAAGCTTTTTAGGAACAGGCTTTCCGGCCTGTTCCACAAGAAAATCTACTCCTTGTGGAACAGGCCGGAAAGCCTGTTAAGCGAGAATGGTGCAACATCTCAGATCGATCGCACCCGCTTGGGTATCAACCAGGAATTTGCCCTCGCCCCACCCCACTCCAAAACGGTGATGAAGTCGTCCTTATTCCCCCTGTCAGCTCTCCCCTTCTGCCCTCGGACAGTCCGCCGAGGGCGATCGGTTTGTCACCGGGCGGGCGATCGAGCTAAACTGAGAACTGAGGCCTCTCTTCGATCGGAAGAAGTCCTCAAACTTCTTGGAAGAAATTGTTTTACCTAGGAGTGGGTCAAGCCCACTTTTTTTGTTGCATTAGTCGCAGGAAAAGAACTCAGGGCGTCTGACTTGCAAGTTGAGGACTGATTTAGTAGGGGTAATCCCCCCGCTTGAGATCCCTGCTGGGATGTTGGGTAAGTCCCAAAGTTGAAGACGAAAGTCGCAGCCACCTAATCAAACCACCTCAAAACCAAGCAATCTCAACAACAAATTTTTCCTTGCCGTGTCCGAGTTTAGGAGTTTTAACTTAAGTATTCGATATGACTCATCCCCTAATCCCACAAATCATTGACTTAGCTACCCCCGTTGCCGAAACACTGGGATTGGAAGTAGTGGGAGCAGTGTTTCACACCAACCAAAATCCTCCCGTCTTGCGGGTAGACATCCGCAACCTCCAACAAGACACGGGTTTAGCCGACTGCGAGCGCATGAGCACAGCCCTCGATGCCGAGTTAGAGGCAGCCGACATCATACCCGATGCCTACGTGCTAGAGATTTCCAGTCCCGGAATATCCCGATTGCTCAGCAGCGATCGAGAATTTATTACCTTTAAAGGTTTCCCCGTGACAGCCAAAACCACCGAACCGGACTCGCGAATCAAAGAGTGGAAAGGACTACTCCTGGGCCGGGATGAAACAGCGGTTTATCTCAATCAAAAAGGGCGACAGGTTAAAATTCCCCGCCCTCAGATTGTCAAAGTTGAACTAGACGAAGGAAAGGAGATGTAAAGGGAAATTTTGAGTGTTGAGTTGTAGGGGCGGTGCCCCTGTGCCCGCCCGATTTGAGTTTTGCGATTGCCTCGCAGCAAGCTGAAAACGCTTGGCTGCGAGTTAATTTTTAACAATCACATCTGTAGCAGCGGGATGAATAGGAACAACAAAGAAATTGTTACAGCACCTAGCTTCCTTAATCCTATTCAGTAACTCATCACTCCTCTGTCATCACTCTTTCTCGAAAATTTCCAAGTACCAATTACCGATTACCAGTTACTTATTACCACAGCAAAAAAGGAGAGTTTTATATGTCAATGGTTCCCCTGCCCGGACTAAAAGAAATGGTCGAAGGCATTAGCAAAGAACGCAATTTACCCAAACACGCCGTCCAAGCAGCCTTGCGAGAAGCCCTGCTCAAAGGATACGAACGCTACCGCCGCACCCAAAAACTGGATCACTTCAGCGAAGAATACTTCGACAACTTTGATGTAGAACTAGACGCCGAACAAGAAGGTTTCCGCGTTTTAGCCAACAAAACTATTGTCGAAGAAGTCATCAATCCCGATCACGAAATCTCACTTTCCGAAGTGCAAGAAGTAGCCACGGAAGCTCAACCGGGTAGCATCGTGCTCGTAGACGTAACACCAAATCAAAAAGAATTTGGTCGCATGGCAGCGATCCAGACCAAACAAGTTCTCGCTCAAAAACTGCGCGACCAACAGCGCAAAATGATTCAAGAAGAGTTTAAAGATTTAGAAGAAACCGTTCTTCAAGCAAGAGTGCTCAGGTTTGAGAGGCAGTCGGTAATTTTAGCAGTTACCAGCAGCTTCGGTCAGCCCGAAGTAGATGCCGAACTCCCTAAGCGCGAACAGTTGCCCAACGACAATTACCGGGCAAACGCTACATTCAAGGTTTATCTCAAAAAAGTAGGCGAAGGCTCAACTCGTGGGCCGCAGTTACTTGTTTCTAGAGCCGACGCAGGTTTGGTGGTTTACCTGTTTGCTAACGAAGTACCAGAAATAGAAGACGGGGTGGTGAGGATTGTCGCCGTAGCCAGGGAGGCAAATCCGCCATCCCGGCACGTCGGCCCCCGGACTAAAATAGCAGTTGATACTCTCGATCGCGACGTAGACCCTGTAGGAGCCTGCATCGGAGCGCGGGGATCGCGGATTCAGGTAGTAGTCAACGAATTGCGCGGCGAAAAAATCGACGTGATCCGCTGGTCTCCAGACCCAGCAACTTATATTGCTAACGCTCTGAGTCCCGCTAGAGTAGATGAAGTGCGTTTAGTTGCTCCAGAAGGCAGGAGAGCTCACATTTTGGTCGCTGAAGACCAACTGAGTCTCGCCATTGGCAAAGAAGGTCAGAACGTGCGCCTCGCAGCCCGCCTAACCGGTTGGAAAATCGATATCAAAGATATTGCTAAGTACGATCGCGCTGCCGAAGACAGCAAATTGGCAGCAGAAGCAACTAGGCTCGAAGAACTAGCAGACGACTACGACGCAGACGAAGCAGGCGACTACGACGAGGAAACCGCAGAATTTGAGCAAGAGGAGGCAGCCGCCACGGAGGAAACCGAAGCCGCTGTC
The DNA here is from genome assembly GCF_036702415.1 of Microcoleus sp. D3_18a_C4. Lineage (NCBI taxonomy): Bacteria > Bacillati > Cyanobacteriota > Cyanophyceae > Oscillatoriales > Microcoleaceae > Microcoleus > Microcoleus sp. D3_18a_C4. The sequence continues at coordinate 18,677 of NZ_JAUBTI010000074.1, forward strand.
TAAAAACGGTGACATTTACCGAAGAAGAATTCAGAATTCAACAGCCAGAATCCAGAATGGGTTCTGTGCGACAGGATGGAGAATCGAGGTTGAAAGCCCCCGATTTTAATCGTGGAACACCAAAAATTTTTTCCGTAACCCTTACCCCTGACTTGAGGCATGGCGTATTTTGAATTCTGAATTCTGTCTTCTGACTCCTTGTCATAAGATTTTCTATCTTCGGGAGACAAGGAGGACTTGTCCCCTACTCGCTCCTCTCCCCCCAGGGCGGTTTCATTCTCAGGAAAACCGCTATTTTGACTCTTGTAGTGCCAAGAATGCCTACCCCCCCACAGACGATTTCACAGGCCTTTGGGACATGGGGCAACCACGGGGGGATTGCCCCGGAGCGAGAATGAAACAGCCCTGCCTCTCCCCCTACTCCCCCTCTGACAAGAAATGAAACCGAACTACCGGTGCTGTGCAAGTTGTCGAAAAATAGCTCCTAAGGAAGCTTTTTGGCGAGTAGTCAGGCTCTATCCTTCTCATCAGGTACAATTAGATCGTGGCATGGGCCGTTCTGCTTACCTTTGTCGGGAAGCAGAATGCCTCAAAGCAGCTCAGAAAAAAAATCGACTTGGGCGATCGCTCAAAGCGTCTGTGTCTGACGAACTGTACCAAACACTTTGGCAGCGTTTAGCCACATCTGACTGTACATCTTACTCTGGCCTAGCCGGACGAAAAACCGACAATAGTTCGGCATCGACTGTATAAACCCTCTTGGCAGCCCTACCAGTAATTACCGGTAGCGCCAGCTATAAAACCCCAATCCGATCTGCCCACCAGTCTGGAAAGATTTGTGTCAGATTAGATAAGGGTAGGGTACTAGCAGAGGTATCCTCAAGGTGGAAAGGCAAACTTTGAAGCTTGAGAGAGTGGGTTTTGCCAAAACTCAGACTTCGGAGTTCCAAGTTCCCAAACAGACTTGAGAATTCTTCAACCGCAGACTTCAGCGAGTTGCATCTTCTAGATAAAATTGCTGAGCGAGTACCAAAACCCCGATTCCTGACACTGAATCAATCACACCGAATGATGTCGTCATTAGCACAAAAAATCACAATGTAAAAACTGGTTGGCACAAAAGAGGGCAGAGTGGATGAACAACGGCAAAGTAAGAATTTACGAATTATCACGGGAACTAAATTTGGATAATAAAGACATCTTGGCAGTATGCGAGCGGCTCAATATTTCAGTCAAGAGCCACAGCAGCACAATTACAGAATCCGAAGCAGAGCGCATTCGCAAAACGGCGGAAAAATACGTAGCCAGTAGCCACTCTTCCCCCGGCAAGCCAGCTCCACCCGAAAGAGCAGCAGCGCCATCGAGAGAATCTGGCCCTCACCCTAACGACCAACAAAAAAAGCAGCAAATTTTAGAAATACGCAGTCCAAAAGTACGTCCGGCTGGTGCCTCCTCCCAGCCTGCAGGGAACGAGGAGAACAAAAACCAGCCGGCGGCAACCGTGGCAACTCCTCCCAAGTCGCCTGCAGCTCAACAACTCCAGCCTCCAGCTAAACCGAATATCAATCGACCTGTACTGTCGAAGCCAAATGTCGCTGTGTCGGCGGCTCCGTCAGAAATAGTGTCGGAAACAGTGTCAGAAACAGTTTCGGAAACTGTAGGTGCGATCGCCCCGGAAACAACCGCCCAGGCTCAGGCACCTGCGGCACCTCAACCGCCGTCGGAAAAGGCTCCCGAACGCACCAAGCAACCGCCGATCGCCCCCCCTGCGCCGTCGGCAAAACTCACGTCGCCGCCAGTCAGAGGGGCGTCCGAGTCCGCTAGCCGTACCCCACAAAATCTGGGAAACAAGCCGGTACTCAAACTTGCAAAAACCGAGCAAGAGCAATCAGGACAGTCAGAAACTCTGGAAGCGCCGGCTAAACCGAGCCGCCCCAGCAGACCTGCACCGGGAGGTACCGAATCTCGCGACGCGCAAAGACCGCGCCGGGAAGGCGCTGGTGGGCCAGTCAAAACTCCACTGGCCGCTCGACCCCAGCCCGGTGGCCCGCGCCGGAGCCTTGCCCCCGCAACGTCAGCTACCGGGCTGCGTAGCCGCGGCGGTGACACCGGAGCGCTAGGGGATGACACTGATGACAATGAAGAAGATAATACGCCGTTGCTGGAGATTCCTCTCCTCGAAAGGCCCTCCCTCCCTCGTCCTGCCAAAAAGACATCGGTCATTTGGGAAGAAGATGATGACGAAAACTCAGATGCTGCAAAAGCTGCCAAAGCTGTTAAGGCAAAACGTTCTCGCCTCAAACCCATAGACGAGGATGACGATGACTTAGAAAACGGCTTGGATCTGCCAGCACCAGTCACGGTCAGCCTGTCCCTAGCCCGCCCAGCGAAAGCGAAGGGACAAGCAGCACCCAAGTCAACACCAACTCCGGGCGCACCCGGAAGCAGCGGAAAAAATAAGAGACCAGGCCCTTCTCACGATAAAAGTTCTTCAGGTTCGAGCGGGGGACGCGGCAACCGGGGCAAAACAGCCGAAGCTAAGGTAGAACGTCCAGAAAAGCTGCTGCTGAGCAGGCCGATGACCGTTCAAGAACTAGCAGTTACTCTGGCTGTTCCCGAAACCGAAATTATTAAGCGGCTTTTCTCTAAAGGAATTGCGGTAAATATTACCGAAACCCTGGACATTCCAGCGGTGAGGATGGTAGCCGAAGAAATGGGCGTAGAGGTGGAAACCCCAGAAAAAGTAGCCCCAGCTATCAAAGTGATCGAGATGCTGGACGAAGCGGATTTGGAATACCTCGAACGCCGTCCCCCAGTAGTCACGATTATGGGTCACGTGGATCACGGTAAAACTACCTTGCTCGACTCGATCCGCAAAACCAAGGTGGCTCAGGGAGAAGCTGGGGGCATTACCCAGCACATCGGTGCTTACCACGTGGATGTGGTACACGAAGGCAAGAGCCAGCAGGTGGTATTTTTGGATACGCCCGGTCACGAAGCCTTTACAGCGATGCGGGCTAGGGGAACACGGGTTACGGACATCGCCATCTTGGTGGTGGCGGCGGACGACGGCGTGCGACCCCAGACAATTGAAGCGATCAGCCACGCGAAAGCGGCGAAAGTGCCAATTGTCGTGGCTATCAATAAAGTTGACAAGGAGGGTGCTCAGCCGGAACGGGTGAAGCAAGAGCTTACTGAGTACGGCTTGGTCGCAGATGACTGGGGCGGCGATATCACGATGGTTCCAGTCAGCGCGATCCGAGGCGAAAACCTGGATACTCTGTTGGAAATGATTCTGACAGTGGCGGAAATGGAAGACCTCAACGCCAACCCCCACCGACCGGCTAAGGGTACTGTGATTGAAGCTCACCTCGACAAGGCAAGGGGGCCGGTGGCAACTCTGCTGGTGCAGAACGGCACTCTGCGAGTGGGCGATATTGTGGTCGCAGGCTCGGCTTTGGGCAAGGTGCGCGCCATGATCGATGACCGGGGCGATCGCGTAGAACACGCAACTCCATCCTTCGCGGTGGAAGTGCTAGGGCTGCGGGAAGTTCCTCGCGCCGGAGACGAGTTTGATGTCTTCGCAAACGAAAAAGAAGCTGCGGCGATCGCAAGCGGAAGAGCTACCTCCAGACGAGATTCACGCCTGCTGCAAGGCGGCCGGATCAGCCTCAGCGGCTTCTCTCAACAAGCTAAGGAAGGCGTTCTCAAGGAACTCAACTTGATCTTGAAGGCAGATGTCCAAGGCTCCCTCGAAGCAATTGTCGGCGCTCTGACTCAACTTCCTCAAAAAGAAGTTCAACTGCGACTGCTGCTATCTGCTCCTGGGGAAATTACAGAAACGGATATTGACCTCGCTGCCGCCAGTAATGCTGTAATTATCGGGTTCAATACTACTCTGGCCACCGACGCTCGCCTCGCGGCTGACCAAGCTGGCGTAGACGTGCGGGAATACAGCATCATCTACAACCTCTTGGATGACATTCAAGGGGCGATGGAAGGCCTGCTGGAACCCGAATTGGTGGAAGAACCTTTGGGTCAAGTCGAAGTGCGCGCTGTCTTTGCGATCGGTCGCGGGGCTGTGGCTGGATGTATGGTACTCTCTGGCAAAGTCATCCGTAACTGTAAGGTGCGGGTGCGCCGGGGCAACAATGTCGTTTATGAAGGTGTCCTCGACTCCCTAAAACGGATGAAGGAAGATGCCAAGGAAGTCAATTCTGGCTTTGAATGCGGCATTTCTTTGAGCGGGTTTAGCGACTGGGCGGATGGCGATATGATTGAAGCCTACCGGATGGTTACTAAACGCCGGACTCTCTCTCAATAGTTTTGAGTTGTGAGTGTTGAGAGGGAAGAGAATTTTTGAGCGATCGCAACCAAATTGCCGATCGCTCGCAACTATTCTCTTCACTCAATACTCCCAAACTCATCTGACAGTTGACAGTTGACAGTTGACAGTTGACAGTTGACAGAAAGAAGAAGGAAGAAGGAATTAAGAACTTCCTAATCGTCTTTACCCTTGCTTAAAATTTAAAATTCGCTCCCTCAAATAAGAATTACCGAAATAAACCAGATTTCTGCTTGTAAGTCCTCGGTTTGATAGCTAAATATTTACTCCTGGCATCGGATTTCAGAGTCAAGAGTGCATCCCAAAATCTCAAAATCCAAGATTCAAAACTCCTAATTCAAAACTCATAATTATTTAAAGTGCGTTCTTTTTGGTCAGATCCTTTCTTGTGGATTCATCTTTCTGGGGCGGCTGCACTGCCGATATTCCTAGGAGTGTGCTTACTGGGACTCGCAGTGGGTTCTCCCGTGCTCCCTGTCTGGTTAGAAATGTTTTTAGTGGCTGTAGCAGGTATTGTTCCTGTGCTGTGGATGCAGTGGTTCCGCCCTTTTTACATTTTTAGTATTTTAGTTGTGGCGGTGAAACCGCAGAATTTAACTTCTGTGCAGCACCGGCTTCTGACTCGGTTTAAAACTAAGTTAAATCAAGGAATCGCTCTTTTTATCGCTGTTTTGCTGGCAATAATTTTGTGGCAACTCTACCGATTGGCTCCCCTCGCGGCAACGGTTGCTCCCTTTCCTCCTTCCTGGCGAGTGGCTGGATTGTTGTTGGCAGTTGCTGCTTTTTTAGCTAGCAATTTGTTTTTGCAGGTGTCGGCTAGTGTCATGGCGGTTTTGCTGACGCCGGAATCAGAATTTGCAGCGACAAAGCCTCATGTTGTAGAAAAAATTAGGCAGGATTTTACGATCGCACCTTGGCAAGTCGATCGACTTTTGCCGGCTTTGGCAGCCGAGACAACTGCCGCTGTGGCTGCACCTGTTGAGTCAATTGGGCCAGCATCCGGCATAGGCAATTCGTCAGCCGGCAGTGTTGTCAACCCAAAGCCTGCTGACACCAACGGCGTTACATCCCTACCCGAAGAGTCGATCGAAAAAAAGTGAAATAAAAAATTAATAGGGGGACAATTGTAGTTTAAGCTACTTTAATTTGTACAGATGTATGCTGTGAAAAAAATAGGTAAGGCCCCTCTTCTGATAGAGATTATTAATAGTCTTAATATTTAATTTTTAATTGCAAGTTGTGGAGATTTTAGGTTGGCTCTTTGGAGAGAAGAATCTATAATAGAGAGTGTCAAGGTCAGCTTTCAATCCTTACAGGGGATTAAAACAGAGGTATAACAATATGGCGAATTATCTACCGATCGCACAAGAACCTCAAGCCGCCGAGCCGATCGAGCTGTGCGAAGATTCTGAAATCTGGGGCAGTCTCAAATCCGCGATCGGCGCAAGTTCAGGATTTCAACGCTGGCAGCTAGAACTCAATTTTGAGCGTCAGCAGCAAAATGCCACCATCGATCAGCAGGTTCGTTCCTATCTGCGGGAAACTTTAGAAACTTTGGCTTATTGAGTACCCTAAAACCAAATATTGTCACGGTTTGTGAATTTTATAGCCCAATTCTGCTGGCATCCCCTCCAATATGCTAAGTGAGTGCCGATAGTGAGTGTCGAGAGTGAGTGTCGATCGGAACTTCGGGCATCAAATTGCAGGGGACAGTATTTCTCGGCGTTGCTGATTTACGGTATGAAAGGCTAAATATGCCAGTCATAGAAACCAGTATCCACAAAGCTTCGGCCTTTTCAACTTATTTTTTTCATACCCTAATTAAGCAACGCCCAGCAAGCCCTATTTAAATTAGTCACTCATCTCCAAATATTTGATTTTCCCAAGCTTTTTAACTATGGTTGTTTCTCACAAATCATTGAGGATTGCTATACTTCAGGAGCAACTTTTCGTAAACTCTCTAACATCTATCCTGAGATAGATTTGACAGCGAAGTTATATGATTTTAGATTTTAGAATTAGGAATGACTGATTCCCGTCTGGTTTGAAGCTGGCCGGCAGTTAGATTTGGTTTTTAACTCGTGTCAAAATTAGGCAAATTTTGTACAAAAAAAGGTAACTCCCCTGTAGATGCAGGTTCAGGAATATTCTGCGATCGCTCCAAGCAATCAACCGTCCTTGACCAAATCCACTACAATCGAGGCAGACGAATCTTGTTCAAAATGTCTTGCAGCCGTTCGGAAACGCCGCCCAATTGTTCTGACAAAGCTACAAGTTTGCCGTAAGCTTCAACTAAGCGATCGCCCTCAACATAAACTTCTGGAGTAGGATAATTCTTCATCGCTTCCAGCATTGTAATCTCGTTATCATTAGTTGCAGACAGCACCAAGGCAGATCTCAAAGCTTCTCGATTGGCATTCCCAGAAGGAGTGCGAATTACCTGACCCACCTCATCAAGAATTATTTCCCCAACCTTACTGTTAAGCGTCCGATCCAAAAAGCTTTGACTGACTTTTACTGGTCTCGTCAGACTGTTGCGAACCGCTTCGGGGTCTTTTTTTGCTTTTCCCAGCAGCATTTCTAACGCGGGCGACATTTTCCCAGTTTCTGCAAAAATTTCTAATTCGCTGACGGGTAAAGTCATTCGGATCGCACTGTATTTGAGCACTACCTTTTCGGCAGCCGCCGCAGCATTGCTGTAAAATACAATTCCCGCGCCTGCGGCTAAAAATAGTGTCCACCGCCCTTTGAAAAATGACTTGCTCATAGTAAAATCTCCCAAAATCTTTTTCTAATTCGACTGTGACACATCTACCAATTTCCTGCTCCTAGCAAAATGCCTAACGCCAGCTCTTCTATCAGTGAAGGCTGGCGCTGGGCTTAAATTTATTTTATATATTTAGGGTCTTTATGAAAGCTGACCCCAATTGAACGAATGACAAGCGGTTTATGATTAGGGCCTTTAAATTTGCTGACCCCAATTAAAGCCACATTCTTAGTATTACAGGGATCGCTGGGAAACCACGATTTCATAATAATTTCTTTATATTTATAACTTTTCCTTGCCTCAGATAGATTTTTGTCTCGATTTGTAAATTTTTGTTACTTCGACTTCGGGGATCGGCCCTCGGCGCGCTGTTCCCAGCGAAACAGGAACACCATCAGGGCCACAACTCCGACTTGGAGGGCAAAATTAGGCAAAGCAGAACCAATTTCCCGGCCAGAGGCAATTTTAGCGAGGAAAACCAAGCCGCCGATAAAGCCCGAAGCGCCACAAGCTACGTAAACAAACTGTCGCAGAGGCCGATAGGGAGTGGCCATTTCTGCGGTTAAACGCTCGTATTGTTGGCGGCTGAGGTTGCGGGGGTTTTTTGGGATGTATGTGCGATCGTCCGAATTGGGGGCTGGCATAGATTTAGAAAATAAGTAAATTAGGATTGGGCCACAAAAACCGGGTTTCTACCAAAAATCCTCTGGCTTAGGTAGCAAATACTAGCGAAAAACCGGGTTTTTGGTACTGGGTGCGCCAGAGAGAGTGAATATTAGACTACAACAAAGAGCTCACACCTGTCGAAACAAATCACCGCTGAATCCAAATCACAACTGTCTGCAAACAGCCGACAAAAACACCCAAAATCCCTCCTAAATTTACAATTCCCTGCAACTCGCTTTGGACAATTCCCTGAATAGCTAACTCCAACTCTTCAGGAGAAGTACCTTTGACTCGATCGACAATCACCTGGTCAATATTCAAAATCGGGATAGCCTGAGCTACAATATTTTCTAAATCCCGCTCTAAATAACGCTCTAAAACCAAAGCCAGTTCTTTGCTGACAATTCCGAGGGAAGCGCTCATCACCGCTGAAGTTTGCAAGCGATTGAGAATCAACCGCGAAATATTTTCCCAGTCAATAGATTTACTCAACCCCTCAAGTACGTCTGTACCCCGCTGCTGAACATAGCTGCGAACACTGTCGCGCATAGTTTTTCGCAACTGTCTCACAGTCGAAACCGGTAAATTTTGCATCGACAAATTTTGCAGCCATTCCTGAATTCGCCCGCGAATTCCTAAAGAAATAGTTAACTCTGCTAAGCGCTGATTTGTGGCTTCTCTGTCATCCAGACAAAAAGTCCGCAGCCGAGTTAAAGTGTTCCGCAAACCAAACAAATTTGCTACTACCCAATAAGTGCCGCTGGTTTTTTCTCGAAACCCTTCATCGATGATCGAAATATTGCGATCCGTCAAAAAGTCAATTAAAGCCTGCCGCAGCACTTCCGGGGGTATTACTACCTGCAACAACCACTCAGCAAGCTGAGCTGCCTGAGCTTCCGTTAGCTGAATCTCCAGCAAAACTTGATCGAAAATTTGATTAAGCTGAGCTTCTAAAAAATCTTCCCGGCGCGCCAAAACTTTGAGAATTCGCGGCACAGATTCCCCCAGCAAATCTCGCAGAATGTTAGCGAGAATTTTAGCCGTTTTTTGCTCTGCGTCTGCTTTTACCTGATCCAGCGCCAACTGCAACAACCAGAGAATCACCGACTGCATCCGCTCGGTTTGCAGGAGGCGGCGCGCTAAGTTTTGCAGTTCCTGTGGCGTCAGCAGCGAACCCATAATTGTGTCGGAAATTCGCTTTGCCAAGCGCTCTTGGTTGCGGGGGATCAAGCCTGGAGTGAAAGGCAACTTCCGCCCTTTGATGTAAATAGCTCGATAGGGGCGGAACAGCATTTTGATAGCTATATCGTTAGTGAAATAGCCAATAATTCCTCCCACTACAGGTGGGGCCAACAACAGCCAAATGTCAGACGGATTCATCAATAATTGGGAATTGGGAATTGTTGATTGTTGACTGTTAACTGTTAACTGTTGACAACTGACAAGTGACAACTGACAACAGTCAACGGACTAATACCAATACTCCCATCATAGCTCCAGCAATAGGATAGTGGGTGGCGGCGGCAAATCCGGCTTTGTTGGCGATCGCGACTTGCTCCTGGCCGATCGGGAATTTTTCTAAACTAGGATTAATGTAGGCATATTCTTGAGTCATGCCAAATTGCTGAGCAATGGGCACTACGAGAGAGTCTAGATAAAACTGCTGAAAGCTCCGCATTAGGGAATTGCTGGGGCGGTGGAGGTCGAGAATAGCTGCTTTGGCACCGGGTTTGAGCACGCGGTGCAATTCCTGAAGACTGCGGGGGATGTCAGTCACGTTACGCAGCCCGTAACCCATTGTGGCGCAGTCGAAGTAATTGTCAGCAAAAGGCAAGTCTAGGGCGTCAGCTTCTACCCAGGAAATGGGACTTATAGGGGTGAGAAAAGGTCGATCGCGCCTGGCCGCCACGGCTAATTGTTCGGCAGAAAAATCTACTCCAAATACGCAACCGGTCGGCCCTGCTTGTTTAGCCAGCAACAAAGCTAGATCCCCGCTACCGCAGCACAAGTCTAAACAAGTATTTCCGGGGCCCGCACTGCTCCATTTCACCGCCATTTGCTTCCAAATCCGGTGTTGCCCAAAGCTCAACCAGTCGTTCAATTGGTTGTAAACTGGTGCAATTCGATTAAATATAGTTTTAATTTGTTCGGCGTTATTAGTCATTGGCAATTTGTCATTGCGGAGGTGAAAAGGTGATTTGGGAAAAGGTGATTGGTCAGCCGGAACTAATAATTAATCCGTGCATTCATGTCATGCTGTCGCCAGTCATTAATGCTTTTTATTATTAGCTATCCGCGAGATTTTGTCTTGAATCCTTCGTTTGCTATTATTTTAAACTCAAGACAGAGAGCCGGCTAATAACTAATGACTGACAACTAATGACTGATGACCCCGCCCAAAAACAGGTACAAGCTCCCGACAATCGTCGTGGAGATTCCAAAATTTTAGACTTTTGTTCAAGATCCAAGATTCACTGCGCTGCAAGTAAATCTAAAATCTAAAATCTAAAATCTAAAATCGACTGACTGATGACTAATGACCCTTAAAACTCGTCAATACCAAAGCAACTTCTTGAGCGGCGAGGTGAACTGTTGTGAGTTCGTCGGGGCGCAGGGAACAAGGTTGCTTCCACTGCATGGAAATCAGGGCGATCGATCGACCTTTGTGACTCACCGGGATGGTCAGGTGAGCTTGAATGCCGGATTTCTGATAGTGCGGCAAACTCGCTAGGTTGGTGTCGAGCCCAATATTCACAGCACCCTGAATAGTTTGAGAGGTAATTGCTTCTCGAACCAGAGGATCGTCGGCCAGCCAATTTTCCACAGTTGAACCAGTGGTGTGACTGCCTTGGGCTGATATTAAAACATTTCCTTCCACCAGTTGCAAAATGCAAGCGTCCGCCAAAAAATTATCACTTATAGCAGTAGCAATTGGATCTAAACTTGCTTCCAAACTCGGATAATCCACAGCCGTTTGCATGATTGTTGCTAACAGTTGTATTTGAGTTTGGGCGCGATCCAATTCCTCAGTCCGCTGCTTGAGAATTTCATAAGTCTCGGCCGCCTTTTGCACCACCATCTTCAGTTCGTTCGGGTCCCAAGGCTTGGTGATATACTTGTAAACCTGTCCTGAGTTAATGGCATCCACCAAGTCTTCAATATCCGTAAAACCAGTCAAGATAATTCTGACCGTATTCGGAAACTGGGGCACGGTTTTGCTCAAAAACTCCGTTCCCTTCATTTCGGGCATCCGCTGGTCGGAAATGATGACGGCGACCTCGCCTTCGATGCCGAGGACTTCCAAGGCGCGAATTCCGCTCTCAGCTTTGAGCACGTTAAAATCTCGTCGGAAAGTGCGGTAGAGTAAATCCAGATTGTCTGGCTCGTCGTCTACTACCAGCATTTTGGGCTTTTTCGGTCTGTGTAGGGTCATGAGCTGGCGTTTAATTTGATCTAGCTCTGAAATGGCATTATCCATAACAATACGATAAACTCCCCTTTGTAAATTTAGGCGAGCAACTATTCTGTAACAATAGTCTCATAACTCACTTACTATTAATCTATCGCTCTGCCGCGACACGAGCCTTGCCGGTATCCAATTACACATAACTTAGCCTGAGTTTTTGATTCAATTATGACTGATACACCGCAAGATTCCTCCCCTCCTGCATCTGCACCCTCCACCAATGCTGTGGATGCCGAAAAGTTAATTCGATCGCTCCGCCGCAAAGAAGGCACTTGGGTAGAGTGGGGACAGGCCTGCACTGCACTGCTAAAAGCTGGCTACAACTCTCAAAGGATTTTTGAAGAAACTGGTTTTGAGCCAATTCAGCAAAATCAAGTAAGCGTCGCAGCCCAAGTTTACACCAGCATGGTAAATGCTGGGGCTTCAGAGGAAGTTCGATCGCACTTCTTGAAAAAAGGTAGCGATATCTTATACGAGTTTCGGATTCTCTCTCAAGTAGAGCGGGCCGGGGCGGCTGCTTTGATGCTAACCCACAATTTGGATGTTGACGATGCTCGCCAAGTTGCTAAAGCGATCAAGGAGTTTTCGCACTTCGGGAGTCTCCCCCAAGGTTTCACAGACACTCCCGGCGATGCTATGGCTTACCAATGCTGGCAATTAGCGAGACAGAAAAGCGATTTGCAAGAGCGATCGCGCTTAATTGCTCGCGGTTTAAAATTAGCTAGCAGCCAAACCGCTAGGGCGCAAATCGAGCAGTTGCTCGTCGATTTTACCGTAGTTGCGAGACGGGAAGCACCCCGCCTGCCTGTCTACAGGCTCGATACCGAAGAACAATTGCCGCGCGTTGTCCCGGTTGTGGGCAAATTGCCGCTTTCTACGACAGATTTGCTGGCAGTGCCTTTGCCGGAGGAAATCGAGCCGTTCCGAATGGTAAAATTTTCTGGAGCCGGAGCTTGGGTGGCGATTCCCGGATGGCAGGTAATTTTGAACGCTGAAGATCCGGTGGCTGTTTTGGAAATGAGCGATAAATTGCCGGTACCGCTGCAAGGCAAAGTAGAAGAAGTTTTGATTATTGCCGATCGAGCCCAAAGACAGTGGGATGCTGAGAGTTATTTCCTCGCAGATAACGGGGGCAATTTAGAACTGCACTGGTTTGAACAATCCCCGAATTTTTCGCTATTGGGGCGAGTTGTGCTGGTGATGCGGCCCAAAAAGATTGTGGATGAAGACTATACCAAAGATGGATGGCAAATTGATGATTAGTCAGTTGTCAGTTGTTAGTTGTCAGTTGTTAGTTGTTATTTGTCAGTGGTCAGTTGTTATTTGTCGTTGGTTTTAAGAACGGGTTCTCCGGCCGTTCCACAATACATAAATTTTACGTGGGTGGAATGACTACTGACTAATGACTACTGACTACTGACTAATGACTACTGACTAATGACTACTGAGGCGGTTTCGGTTCTTGAATTTGCGGAACAGAATGCTGTTTCTTAAATCGATTAAAGCCGTAAACCGCAGCCCCGATTAACAGCAAATAAGGACTGTAAGCCAACAGCCAAATACCCAAACCAAACAAACCGAGCGTCAATTCACCCACAGAATGAGTCGCTTTCCCCCAAGTTTCCTGTACCCGCAAACCTAGAGAAGGTTCCTGAGTTTGTTGAGCCGATACTGCTGCTTCTAGAGTTAAGCTAATAGTCGAATAGGCTACTTGATTTCGCAAACTTTTTAACTGAGCGTCAATGCGTTCGATCGACTCCCGAATATTGCTCAACTCTTGAGCAGCTTTGAGCACATCGCCGACAGAGCCCGATCGCTCCATAATTTTTAACACCATTTCCTCCGATTTGCGGAGGTTCCGCAGTCTAGCCTCGTTGTCAACTAATTGATCGGTAACATCCTCAGCCATCAGAGAGCGGTTCTCTACATTTCCGAGTTTTGCTAAAGCATTTAAAGTAGTTTCTAACCGTTCTTGAGGCACGCGAATCTCCACAGACGCCGTTTGGCGGACACTGGAATCCGGAGGCTTTTGATTTTGGAAACCCAAGATATCGCCTTGCTGTGTTTCGACAATATTAGTAACAGATTTAGTGCTAGCGTCAATAGATTTGACAACTACACTGAGTTGGGCTTTTTTAATCAGTTGGGGACGGGTTGCGGGAGTTTCTGCTGCTTTTTTTGATGCACCAGAAGTTTTTGACCTTTGGGCTACTGGCTCCGGTGCTGGTGCCGATTGTGGAGCCGATGCGGCAACTTGGTTTTCAGGGCTGCTGGACGTTTGAGCTCCTCCGCAGCTAGGCAAAGCAATTGTTGAAGATAAAGTTAAGAATACCGCAACAGCAAAACGAGTTGTGCTGTTGTTGGCTGGGTTTGGGTTTGGCTTGGGCGGGGGGGAATTGATTTTGAGGTGAGTTTTCATTTGGGTGACTCCTCTAAAAAAGGCTTGGGTATTGAATTTTATGCTGGTTTTAATTTAAGCTCGAATAGATAGCGTTAGTTTAGCCGATACCGAAATGGAAACGGTAGAGGTTGCAGATTTTTTTATTTTTAACCGCAGATGAACGCAGATAAACGCGGATGTAATAATGACTGATGAATTTGATTCTGATTTTATGCGATCGACAACCCAGATCGATCGCCCTGGCAACATTTCCTCTGGGTTAGACTCTGCGGCAGTTTTGCGAGAACAAGCTTGCCTTAAAATTCGCGAAAGCTTGCGTGCGGGCCAGCAGGACATGGCGGATTGGCAAGGCGGCCCCCTTGCTGTTTCAGCGGTTCCGGGGGCCGGGAAGTCTACGGGAATGGCTGCTGCGTCGGCAATTGCGATCGCCCGCAACCAGCTTCACAGCCGCCGCCAGTTAATTGTCGTGACATTTACGCGATCGGCTGCTGCTAATATTAAAGCTAAAATTCGGGAAAGATTGACAGAATTGTCTTTATCTCAAGGCGGTTTTGCCGTGCACACTTTGCACGGTTTAGCTTTGAATATTGCGATGCGCCATCCTGATTTGTCGGGTTTAAATTTAGAAAATTCAACCTTAGTTACTCCCACTCAAAGTCACCGATTAATTCGCACCTGTGTAGAACTTTGGATTGCGGAAAATCCCCGTCGATATCAAGTTTTGTTGGAAGGACAGCAATTCGACGGAGAGGAAACGGAGAGGCTGCGGCGACAATCGGTTTTGCGGACGGAAATTTTGCCGCAGGTAGCTAAAACTGTGATTCACGAGGCGAAATCTTCTGGTTTGTTTCCCGAACAGTTGTTAGAAATGAGCGCTCTTGATACTGGGGACGGTTATGAGATTTTAGCGGTAGCTGGGGGTTTATATCAAAAATATCAGGCTTTGTTGAGGAGTCGGGAATTCATCGATTACGACGAGATGATTTTAGCAGCTTTGCGGGTGTTGGACAATCCGAAGGCGAGGGCGATCGAGCAAAAGCAAGTATTTGCCGTTTTTGAGGACGAAGCGCAGGATTCTACACCTTTGCAGACTCGGCTTTTGGAAACATTGGCGATCGATCCCGATCGTCCTACTTTACCTCCCAATTTTATCAGAGTTGGCGACCCAAATCAAGCGATTAATTCTACTTTCACTCCCGCCGACCCGATTTATTTTAACCAATTTTGTGATGAGTGCGAAGTAGAGAATAAGTTAGCGACAATGGACGGCGCAGGCCGCAGCACCCAGGTAATTATCGATGCGGCTAACTTTATGTTGCAATGGGTAAATGGCTCGGAATTAGCGAAAAATGAAAAGCCTTTTCGCGACCAAACTATTAAGCCCGTACCCAGCGATGACCCGCAGCAAAATGCAAATCCTGCTCCCATTGGTCGAGGCTTAGAATTGCATACTCCCCGCGATATTTACCATACAGTTGAGTTGATTGGCAAGCGGGTAATTGAGTTAGTAGAAGAATTTTTACCAGCCGATTTTGAATTTACAAAAACTGAAAAAGCTATCGATTCAGGCGAAGAAGCGAGCGGAGGGGAAAATAGTGCAAAATTGCCGTTAGAAAATCTGAAATCGATGGCTATTTTGGTGCGGGAAAACAAACAAGGTAAGTTTATCAAAGAAGTGCTAGAAAATCCTCAAAAACACGGATTAAGCTTTGATTTGCGTAAATACGGGATTAAAATTGAGGATGTCGGAGAACGGGACAGACATTCTCAAGTACCTTGGGAAATCTTAACACTGCTGCAATTTCTCGATCGCCCCCACTCTCCAGACTACCTGAAAGCAGCATTAAAGATTTTGAGCGATCGACAACTCATCCCCAAACAAGACTACAATGCTTTTGCTACCAGCCCCGAACAATTCCTTTACCCAGGCCCCCTAGACCCGCAGCAGTCAGACCCCGTTCGCAAATGTCGCTATTTTTGCTGCGGTTTGCTGCAAGCTAGCTTAGAACTGCCACCCTACCAAATCATTTCATTCTTAGCCTTAGCGCTGCAATACGACCAAACAGAATTAGCCACCGCCGACAAATTAGCAGAACGGGTAGCAATCCAAACAGCCGGTAACAATTCAATGCACAATATTTTGGGCGTACTTAGCGAAATTGTCAGTTCCGAAAGATTTGAACCTGTGGATGCAGACGACAAAATAGAAGAACGTTATACCAGCAAAGGTCAACTAACCATTATTACCATGCACAAAGCTAAGGGATTAGATTGGGATTGCGTATTTTTGCCGTTTCTGCACGAACAAACCATCCCCGGAAATTTGCGAGTTTTGCCGCAAACCCGATTTTTAGGAGATTTCACTTTAGCAGAGGTAGCGAGAGCACAAATTCGAGCAAGTTTGCACGAAAAATATCCTTTACCAAATCTAGGCGAAGCCTGGGAACAAGCCGGTTATTTGAAAACAGCAGAAGAGTTTCGACTGCTGTATGTGGCGATGACGCGAGCAAAAAGCTTGTTGTGGATGGCGGCGGAGAAAAAAGGGCCTTTTACTTGGAACAAACCAGAGAATTTACAGGAGCAAAAACCTTGTCCGGTAATGCCTGTCTTGAAGCAGAGATTTCCGAGTAATACTATATAAAAGAAGTAAGAATTATATCATGTCCGGTGGATTACCCCAAATCAGGTAGATACTGTCTTGATCTGTCAAGGGGTAGCGAGTAAATAATTGGGGTCGAAAGGCTTTTGGGACTTTAAAATACC